>JAZSHO010000120.1:0-23199 GCA_045533345.1 Faecousia sp.
AAGGAGGGCGTTATCGCTGAAGTTAAGAAGCGCGAGCATTACGTCAGCCCCAGCCTGAAGCGTAAGCAGAAGTCTGAAGCTGCCCGTAAGAACAAGAGAAAGTTCTATTAATTGAAAATCCCTCTTGATTTTATGCTCAAAACCGCCTGTCGAAAGACAGGGCGTTTTTGCGCCTAATTGTACAATTCCTGGTACAAACCCACAGTTGTGGAGATCCCCATCTGATCAGCCTCTTCCAACAGTAATGTCAAATCTTCATTGGTTCTCCACAGGGTAAACTTTGCTGTATTTTCTGTCAATTCTGTGCAGTAATGGCAGTGAAGCACTTCTTCCTTATGACCGCTTTCCGGAAACTCAGCTGGGGACAGAGGATTCGCCTCTGCGCCGCCCTCTGTCAGTGTGATAACCTCTCCGTCCAGCGCAGCCTCCAGCCATATTTCCCGCCCGTGCCAGGGTGCAATATAATCCGCCAGTGCCACATGATGGGGTAGAGGGGGAAGAAAAACGGGACCATCCAATTCCACAGCATAGGGTTCCGAAACGGCAACAGGGCAGCTGAGGGCTCCGGAGAGATGGCGGGTAATACGTGCGGTTTCCGGGGAATCCGGTTGCTGGAAGTCCAGCAAAAGCCCCGTACAATGCAGCTTTTCTATAACTTCCCTCAGCTGCGCTGCGATCCTTTCCGGATCATGGCCATGGATGGGAATCCGGTCGTTGAGAATCAGAAGAGAGCCTGCGGGGAGTTCCTTTGGCAGGTTGGAAAGTCCGGTTCCGTAGGGAGAAAAATGGCAGGCCATCCACCCGATATTACCTGGCAAACTGCGTTTTCCCAATATTTCCGCCCCGGTCATGGCAAGAAAGGTGTCAGTTACCATGGACAAATCCTCCTTTCCGTGGTATAATCTGCTCATAATCTATGATTTCCCGGGCGGTTTTATGTCTGGGAAGAAGGAGGAACCAATATGAAGAATCTTGACAAGTACCTGTCCCTGCTCACTGGCGAAGTTGACGGCCTACTGCTGACTTCCCGTTACAGCCGCCATTACGGCGCCGAGTTCGACATTGCAGAGGGTGTTGCCATTGTTACCAAGGCCGGCTGCCGCTACTTTACCGACAGCCGCTATATCGAGTCCGCCCAGAACGGCATCCAGGGCTTTGAGGTTCTGGAAATGAACCGGGAGAACAATTATATCAAGCGCTTGAACGACGCCATTGTGGACTTCGGCATTTCCAAGCTGGGTTACGAGGAGAACTACCTGACCGTGGCTGAGTTTAAGCACTACGAACAGAATTTGAAGGCCGAACTGGTTCCCTTCAACAAGGAAATCAACGGCTTCCGCGGCGTAAAGGAAGAATGGGAAATCGCCCGTATCCGTAAGGCCCAGGAGATCACCGACAAGGCTTTCTCTGAAGTTCTGGGCCGTATCAAGGTCGGCATGACAGAGCTGGAGCTGCAGGCGGAACTGATTTACTGCCTGTACAAGAACGGCGGCCAGGGCCTGTCCTTTGATCCCATCGTGGTTTCCGGTCCCAACACCAGCCTGCCCCACGGCGTAGCCGGCGAGCGTAAGATCCAGGAAGGGGACTTCGTGACCATGGACTTCGGCGTTCTGTACCAGGGCTACTGCTCTGACATGACCCGTACTGTGGCTGTGGGCTATGCCACCGAGGAAATGAAGAAGGTTTACGATACCGTTTTGAAGGCACAGCTGGCTGCTCTGGCCATTACCAAGGCCGGTGTCCCCGGTAAGGACATCGATGCCGCCGCCCGGAATGTGATTACGGAAGCCGGTTACGGCCCCTACTTTGGCCATGGCTATGGCCACAGCCTGGGTCTGGAGATCCACGAGGCTCCCAACCCCAACTTTGGCAATCCCGATCCTATGCCTGCCGGCGCAGTGGCTTCCGCAGAACCCGGCATCTATCTGCCCGGTAAATTCGGTGTCCGCATTGAAGATTGCACCATTTATTTGGAAAATGGCTGTGAAGACATCACCCGCAGCCCCAAAAATTTGATTATTGTGTAAGAAAATTTGGTTAACCTATTGCTTTTTGATAAGTTTTGGGTTAAAATATATCAGTCAATAATATGCAAAAAATCGCCTTCCGAAAGGGAGGTAGCTTAGGAGGATAAATAAACATGATTTCTGCAGGCGATATTCGTAACGGTATTACCTTTGAATATGAAGGCAAGGTTATGCAGGTCATCGAATTCCAGCACGTTAAGCCCGGTAAGGGTGCTGCATTCGTCCGTGTTAAGATGAAGAACGTCATCAACGGCGGCGTGACCGAAACTTCCCTGAACCCTTCTGCCAAGTTCCCCACCGCTTACATCGAGAGAAAGAAGATGGAGTACTCCTACAATGCGGTTGCTCTGTACTACTTCATGGACCAGGAAACCTACGAACTGGAGCCCATCGATGCTTCCAACCTGGACGACTCCTTCAAGTTCGTCAAGGAGAACGACATCTGCACCGTCATGAGCTACAACGGCAAGGTCTTCGGCGTCGAAGTTCCCAACTTTGTTGACCTGGTTGTTACCGACACCGAGCCCGGCTTCGCTGGCAACACTGCTACCAACGTCACCAAGCCCGCTACCGTCGAGACCGGCGCTGAGGTCAAGGTGCCTCTGTTCATCAACGAGGGCGACAAGATCCAGATCGACACCCGTACCGGTGAGTACCTGGGCCGCTCCAAGGTTTAATTCTTAGCAAAATCAAGCAGGGGACGATGCCCGCATCGTCCCCTTTTTTCAAAAGATCTCTTAATGAAAAGGAGAGTTACTATGACTATTTCTGAAAAGTCCGCATATCTGAAGGGTCTGATGGACGGCCTGTCCCTGAACACCGAAGCTGACGAGGGCAAGATGATTGCTGCCATCGTGGATCTGCTGGGCGATATGGCCAAGAAGATCACCGATATCGAGGATACCACCATTGCTATCTCCGACGAGCTGGACGAGATCGAAGAAGATCTGGACGCCATCGAGGACTACATCCTGGACGAAGAGGATGAGGACTGGGACGACGAGGACTTCGAGGATGACGAGTGGGACGAGGACGAGGAGTACGAAGAAGGCTTTGACTTCGGCGACGAGGATTCCACCATTTACGAAGTTGAGTGCGCCTGCGGCGAAATCATCACCTTTGATGAGGACGTGCTGCAGCAGGGCAGCATGATCTGCCCCAACTGCGGCGAAACCTTGGAGTTCTCCTTCGAGGATGACGAGGAAGAGCAGGAGTTCTAAGTGAACATGAAAAACCTGCCACGGCAATTACCGTTACAGATTTTTTGTACTGCGGGTTAGAGGGGGGTGATGGTCGAAAAATTGGAATTTGCTGACTATGTGTTTTTGGTTTGCTCTGTACACCAGTCCTTGGTTTTACAAAAAGGACATTCCAGCCGATACTCACTGCCAGAATGCTCAGTAATAATGATCTTGGGCCACTTAACATAGAAATCCTTAGAACAATGCCTGCATTTGAAGGTATGCGACGAAATGCTTTTTGCAATCAGGATGACTACCACTGCGGCTGCAATAAAGATTAGTGCAATAAGTAAATAGTCCATATAATCGTCTCCTTTATCAAATCAATCGAATTCCATATGACGATGGGATACCAACGACCGGTCGCGGAGCCCAAAGGATGCTGTTTGACCGATGCAGTCCGTAGCACATTGTCAACGGGCACTGTGCGTCAAATTTAAGTTAGTCGATCTAGTGCTGTTTTTACAAAAGAGCTTCGCTCCATTCCTTCTCCCGGAAGCCGGTGAGGACACGGCCGTTGTTCGCAACCACCAGAGGACGCTTCACCAGCATGCCGTCCGTTGCCAACAGCCGCAGCTGCTCTTCCTCAGACATTGTGGGCAGCTTGTCCTTCAAGCCGAGATTCTTATACACAAGGCCACTGGTGTTAAAGAACTTCTTTAAGGGCAGTCCACTGGCCTCGTACCAGGCTTTCAGCTCCTCATAGGAGGGCTTGTCCTCCTTGATATGCCGGGCGGTGTAGCGGACACCCTGGGCATCCAGCCACTTCCGGGCTTTCTGACAGGTAGAGCAGGGGGGATATTCTAAAAATAACGTACGATCAACTCCTTTTTCTTTCAGTATACCATGTACCTGCAGGATATGCAATTCCTTCTCCTGCTTCTGTGACTTTCTCACGGTATCCGCATGGATTCTTTGCTATGATAGGCGCATAAAAACAAGGAGGCCCTTTGCATGAAAGCATTCAGCGAAAAAATATATCTCAGCCTCAAAATGCCCACGGAGAATGCGCCTGTCAGCGACCAGAAGCGGATTTTGCTGGCTCTGGAAACCCTGGGCTATGAAAATGTATCTATGCCTCTTGCCGTGCTGCGCAAGCTTTATCCTCTGTGCAGAAATGCGAATTTCGACATTACTGTGACTTTGGTTCACCGGGAAAACGACTGGGCCGTGGTGGATGTGGAAGCCGGAGATACCACTGCCCACCATTACGGTCTGGCTGTGGATTATGGTTCGACTACCATCGTCATGGAGCTGATAGACATCCATTCCGGTGCGGTCATTGACCAGGTGAAATCTGTCAACGGCCAGACGGAATACGGTACCGACATTTTGACCCGCATCACCTATGCCATGGAGGATCCCAATCATGTGGAGGACCTTCAGCACGCTACGGTGAAGACCTTTGATGCTTTGCTTTCCCAGCTGGAGGAAAACACCGGAATTCCGGCCCGGAATTGCCCTGTTATGATTCTCTCGGGCAACACCACCATGATCCACTTCCTGCTGAAACTGGATGCCTGGACGGTTTTTGCATCCCCCTATGCTCCTGCCACTGCGGACCCAGGCTTTTTCTGGGGAACGGAGCTGGGTATGGACTTTTCCGGTTTGGTGTATATCATCCCCGCTGCCTCAAACTATGTGGGCGGCGATATCGTCAGCGGCCTGCTGAAGCTGGATGTTCACAACCAGGAAGAAACCAGCCTGTTCTTCGATATCGGTACCAACGGGGAATTGGTCATCGGCAACAAAAACTGGATGATAGCCGGTGCAGGTGCCGCCGGACCTGCCCTGGAGGGCTACATCAGCCGATTTGGCATGCGTGCCGCAGAGGGGGCCATTGACAGCGTGAAAATCGACGGAGCGGAACTGTCCTTCACCACCATTGGAAACAGGAAGCCGGTGGGTATCTGCGGCTCCGGTATTATTGACCTGCTGGCTCAGATGCGCTTAAGTGGCTGGATCAACATCGCAGGAGAACTGAACCCTTATGCCTCT
The DNA here is from genome assembly GCA_045533345.1 of Faecousia sp. GTDB lineage: Bacteria > Bacillota > Clostridia > Oscillospirales > Oscillospiraceae > Faecousia. The sequence continues at coordinate 5,267 of JAZSHO010000120.1, forward strand.
AACCGTGTTATCTGGCTGGAAGAAGAACAGCAGTACGCGGCGGTTTATGCCACGGAAGCGGAATCCGCCTCCGGACAGCCCTTGTACTTCTCCCAAACGGATATCCACCAGTATCTGGATACCAAGGCCGCGGCTTACACCATGGTGGAGTGCCTTTTGGAAACCGCCGGGGTGGAATTTGAAGACCTGTCCAAGCTGTATCTTTCCGGTGCTTTTACGGCCCATTCCGATCTGGAATCCGCCATTACCATCGGCATGTTTCCGGACATTCCAAGAGAAAAATTTGCAGTATTGTCCAATACCTCCCTGGAGGGTGCTCGGATTCTGCTGTTGAACCATTCCAAACTGGCAGAGGCGAAAGCGCTTTCGGAGAATATCTATTGTGTCCAGTTTGCCTCCGTTCCGGACTTTTTGGTGCGGATGCAGGCGGCAAAGTTCATTCCCCACACGGATATGCGCCGCTATCCCAGCATCCAAAACCGACTGAAATAAGAAAGTCCACCCGATTGGGTGGACTTTTTCTATGGTGGACCTGATCGGATTCGAACCGACGACCCCTACAATGCGAATGTAATGCGCTCCCAGCTGCGCTACAGGCCCGTAAAACATGGGAGTATTATACCGCTGTGATTTTTCGCTGTCAAGAAAAAACCGGGGTTTCTTTCGAAACCCCGGATGTAATTTTTTTACAGCATGAACTGGCAGACGCAGAAGGCTGCGTAGATGCACAGCAAAGCGATGCCCTGCCAGCGGCCCAGCTTCTTAGTAGCCAGGGTGGGGAAGATCATCAGAGACATAACACCCAGCATCACAGGGATGTCGAAGACCAGGCTGAGGTTCAGACCGGTGTTCAGCAGAGTGTTCTCCACGGGAACATCGAAGGGAGCCAGAGAAACGGCAACACCGGAAACCAGAACCAGGTTGAAGACGTTTGCGCCGATGACGTTGCCGACACCCAGGGAAGCGCGGCCCTTCTTCAGGCTGGTAATGGTGGTGACCAGCTCGGGCAGGGAAGTACCCAGCGCAACGAACAGCAGAGCAACGACGGTTTCGGGAACGCCCAGACCCAGAGCGATGACCTGGCCATGCTCGACCAGCAGATCAGCACCCACGGCGATAATAGCAGCGCCAACAACCAGCAGAACCAGTTCCTGCCACAGCTTCTTGGGCTTGCTCTCTTCCTCTTCCTCCTCCACGGAGTCGGGGTTCTTCAGACCGTTGCGAACGGTCATGACCATGTAAACGGCGAAGACAGCCATCATGACGAAGCCCAGCCAACGGGGGAAAGTACCCAGACCGTATGCTGCCAGGCAGTAGATAGCTGCGGAGCAGAAGAAGAAAATAGCGGTGGTCTTCCTGGACTTGGTGTTCACGGGAGCGGGATTGCAAACGATGGAAATAGCAGCAATCAGAGAGGTGTTGCAGATGATGGAGCCGATGGCGTTACCGTAAGCCATAGCGCCGGAACCCTGCAGAGCGCCGGTGGTGGAAACCATGACTTCGGGCAGGGTGGTGCCGATGGAAACCACGGTAGCACCAACCACGATGTCGGGCAGGTTGAAGCGCTTGGCAATGCCGGTAGCGCCGTCCACAAACCAGTCGCCGCCCTTGATCAGCAGCACCAGGCCCACAGCGAAGAGAAGAACAGAAATAAGCATTTTGGTTGACTCTCCTTTTTTGTTGTGAAATAAAAATTTCTGAAATCTTAACTAAAATTTATCCAAATCTTAGTCGATTCTTAACCAAGAATAATTTAGCACGGTTGCGAATCAAAGTCAAGATTTTCCGGCATTATCCCGAAAGATGGGACTTTCACCAGGTTCTCAATTATGACAGCATCCAAAGGGTCCGTGTGCTATTATTTTCCCGGGAGGGATGCAAATGAGGACCATTGGGGAAGAAATCCTGCTGTCACTGTTTATGGGGATGGTTCTGCCGGGACTGATGTTATCGGCGGGAATATGGGCGCAGGAGCAAAAGCAGCCTGAGGAACCGGAACATGTGTGGGAAGAAACCCTTCCGGAGTCGGTATCACTGCCAATGCGCTTGCGAAACAGCGATGGTGCTGTTGAAGAACGGGACCTGGATGGGTATTTGGTGGGTGTTGTTCTGGCGGAAATGCCTGCCTCTTTTGAAATGGAAGCGCTGAAGGCCCAGGTGGTGGTGGCCCGGACCTATACCCAACGGGCATATACCACAGGCGGAAAACACGGTGACGGAAGTGTCTGCACGGATTACAGCTGCTGCCAGGCGTATATTTCAGAAGATGACTACCTGGCTAAGGGAGGCACAGCGCAGAGTATACAGAAGGTATGCACCGCGGTGCAGGAGACCTCCGGACAGGTGCTGACTTATGAAGGAGAATTGATCGAAGCTACCTATTTTTCCTGCTCCGGCGGCATCACGGAGGATGCCGTGGCGGTCTGGGGGACGGATTATCCCTACCTGCGAAGTGTGGAAAGCCCCGGAGAGGAAACCGCGGCCTATTATACGGATACGATATCCTTTACCCGGGAAGAATTACAGCAGGCTTTAGGCGTAACCTTAAGTGAACAACCAACGCAGTGGTTCGGTTCGGTAACCTATACCTCCGGAAATGGGGTGGATACCATGGAAATTGGTGGAGAAGCCTTTAAAGGGACCCAACTTCGGACACTGCTGGGCCTTCGTTCCACGGCTTTTTCCGTGGCGGTAGAAGGGGATACCGTTCAAATTCAGACCAGAGGCTACGGTCACCGGGTAGGCATGAGTCAGTATGGGGCAGACGCCATGGCGGTGAACGGAAGCAGCTATGCGGAAATCCTGGCCCATTACTATCGGGGAACAGAATTGGCAACACTGGAAGATAACACTTGACAAGTAGTATTGATATTGCTATACTAAAAATACTTAGCAATGCTAAATACTAAAGGAGCGTGAACAGATGGAAGACAGATTCACCCAGCAGCTGAAAAAAGGCGTGCTGGAAATGCTGGTGCTGAAACTGATCTGCCAAAAGCCCACCTATGGCTATGAGCTGCTGATTCAGCTGAAAGAACAGTCCAACGGGCGATTCGTGCTGAAAGAGGGAACACTCTATCCCATTTTATATCGCCTGGAAGACGAAGGTATGATCCGCGCAAAATGGTCCCATGGCGAGGGCAGAGTGACGCCGAAGAAAATATATGAGGCAACAGAGGCCGGGGCAGAGGAAAATAAGCGCAGACAGCAGGTTTGGCAGGAATTCTGCCGAACCGTCGATGGCTTCCTGGAAGGAGAGAAAGAAAATGCATGATATGGAAAAATACATAAAATCCGTCCGCCGGAAGCTGCAGCTTCCGAAAGAAGTCAAGGACCGGGTCATGAGTGATTTCATCAGTTCCATTCATGCCCGACAGGAAGCAGGGCAGAGTGACGCGGAGATCCTTGCGGAATTGGGTGACGCGAAGAAAGCCGCTGCGGATTTAAACGAACAGATGAAGGAGTTTGCCTACCGGAAAAGTCCCTGGCGGTTTCTCTTTGCTGCCATGGCTGCCTATGGCGCGGGGGATTTGCTTTTGAGATTGTGGGGGCAGATTACTTACTGGATCATGCAGGCGGAATTCCGCAGAGAATCCCTGTCCATCGGTGTGATCGGCGGGGCAGACGGTCCCACGGCCATCTTTGTAACCACCCCTGCCTGGACGACATTTCTGATTCCGCTGCTGCTTCTGATTGTGGGCGTTTGGGGCTTCCTCCGTCTGCGAAAATGTGTACAGAAATAAGAACTATATTGCAATAAGACGAAACGTGTGCTATAATATAGCACACGTTTTGTATAATTACCACAAGGAGGTGCGGTTATGTATCTGCATATCGACGGACAAAACATTCAGCCTCAACCGGGACAGAGCCTGCTGGAACTGGTGAAGCTTCTGCATCTGGAGGGCGAAACCCTTTCTGACCGGCCTCTGGCGGCCAAGATTGCCGGCGAGGTCTTTACGCTGAATTATATTCCTCTGCGGCAGAAGGATGGGGTGGGCGAGCGGCCCTCCATGCGCCGGGCTATGGCAGCCTCCAATGGGGAAGTGCGGCTGCTGCGCTATTCTGACCCCCAGGGCAAGGAAAGCTATATCCGTACCGCCCAGTTTGTGATTTTTCTGGCCCTGCGGCAGCTTTGGCCGGAAGCCACTGCCAAAATGAACTGCACCCTGGGCTGCAGTGTTTACATCGCAGTGGAGGGAGCAAAGGGATTCTCTGCCACGGCATTGAAAGAGCGGGTGGCTCAGCTGGTACAGCAGGACATTCCGCTTATCCGCCGACGGGTACCGCTGCAGCAGGCCCTGGAACGCTATGAGCGGGAGGGCCAGAACGATAAGTCCCGGCTGCTGAACTGGCGCACGGTGGACTATTTCGACGAGTATGCCTACGGGGACTTTGCGGACTACTATTACGGTGAAATGATGCCCGGTACCGGCTACCTAACGGTGTGGGATATCCTCCCTGCCGACGGCGGCTTCCTCTTTGTCTATCCCGATGACAATAATCCGGACAAAGTGGCCCGGATGGAAGCCATGCCGAATTTCTTCAATGTGTTCAACGAGGGCGAGCGCTGGTGCCAGCTGATGGAGTGCGAAACCGTGGCTGATTTGAACGATTTGACCACATCCGGCCGCATCCGGGAACTGATTCGGGTCAATGAGGCTCTCCACGAAAAGCGCTATTCCCAGGTGGCGGATATGGTGGCTCAGCGGGGTGCCAAGGCAGTGATGCTGGCAGGTCCCAGCTCCTCCGGCAAAACCACCTCTGCCAACCGTTTGGCAACCCAGCTGCGGGTCCACGGCAAGAAGCCCATCCTCATGAGTCTGGACGATTACTACATCAACCGGGACCAGATCGCTCCCGGCCCAGACGGCAAGCTGGACCTGGAACATATCAACACCATCGATACTGACCTGTTCCGGCAGGATATGGCAAAGCTGCTGGCAGGGGAGGAAGTGGAGCTGCCGAGCTTCAACTTCAAGACCGGTTGCCGGGAGTGGCACGGCCATAAGCTGCAGCTGCACAAGGACAGCGTCATCATCGTGGAGGGACTTCACGGTCTGAACCCGGTGATGCTGCCGGACAATGTGGATAAGAATCTGATTTTCCGTCTGTATGTCAGTCCGCTGCTGCCGCTGAATCTGGATAACCACAACCGGATTCCCACCTCTTACCTGCGGCTGCTTCGGCGAATCGTCCGGGATTATGAAACCAGAGGCTCCTCGGTTCAAAAGACCCTGTCTATGTGGGACAGCGTCCGCCGTGGCGAGAAACGCTGGATTTTCCCCTACCAGGAGAATGCAGATGTGATTTTCAACAGCTCCACGCTTTACGAACTTGCGGTACTGAAAAAACACATTTTCCCCCTGCTCACCGCGGTGGAGCCGGAGGATGAGTGCTACGATGAAGTCCGTTCCATTGTCAAGATTTTGAACTTTGTACAGGAAGCGGATGTGGATGATGAGATTCCTCCCACCAGCCTGGTCCGGGAATTCATCGGCGGAAACAGTTTTTACAGATAAAAAAAGAGGTGACAGCTTCGGCTGTCACCTCAAACTATTTTTATTTAAATAATGGAAGGGCCGGGATAACCCAGGATCAGAGAAACCAGCAGGCACACGGCAATGCCGATGAAGCCGGTGATCATCCACAGACTTCTTCTGCGGGGGAATTCACCGGTAATATACAACCAGCCCAGGGATAAAAGAGAGGCTACCATGGCAATAATGGCAGAAATGATCTTCAGAACTGCCAGATCCTTGGCAGCGAAAATCAGATACAGAACAAAAACAAAGGCATCAGCCAGAATGACCTTGGTCATCAGACTTTCCATTTCACGATAGCGGTTACGCTTTGCCACGGGACATCCCCTCCAAATCTTTCAAGTAGAATAATGATACCATACGGATTTTGAAAATGCAATCCTTTTGAAAGAATCTTTTTATTTTGCCAAATACTTGCGCATAGTTGTAAAAAATGTTATAATGCATGTAACTGTGTAATGCTATCTGTGAAAAGGAAACCATTATGGCTGAACCGCAATATCGTTTGGAGGGCATCGTCCATACCAGAAGTGAATTAATGGAAGATTTCGAAGGCCCTTTGGATGTTATTTTTGAACTGCTGAGTAAAAATAAAATTGAAATCCAGGATGTGTCCATCACGGCCATTTTGGAGCAGTATCTTGCTTATCTGGACGAAATGAAGCGGCTGGATATGGAGATTGCCAGTGAATTCATCACCATGGCCTCCCATCTGATGCTGATCAAAACCAAGATGCTCCTGTCTGCGGCAGAGGCTGCGGAAGCCCAGAGTGAATTGGACCTGCTGCGCCAGTCCCTCATTGACCGGAAACGGAAGGAAGCCATGGAGCAGATTCGTCTGGCTGTGGCAGAACTGGAACCCCGGAACGAAATTGGCCGCTGCCTGTTCACCAAAGAGCCGGAACCGCTGAAGAAGGAACAGTCCTACCGATACCAACATGATGTCCGGGATTTGCTCCGGGCATTGGATATGATCACCGAGCGGAATCAGCGGCAGCTGCCTCCCCCTACCACCAATTTCATGGGCATCGTGGGCAAGGAACGCTATCCCATTGGCAGAAAGACCGGTGAGGTGCTGCGGCAGTTGGTGCTGCGGAGCGTGGAACGGCTGAAGAACCTGTTCAAGGGCAACAAGAGCCGGTCCGAAATCGTGGCTACTTTCCTGGCGGTGCTGGACCTGTGCAAAACCAATTCCGTCACATTGGAGGACGATGTGAACGGTGACAATCCCAACGTCCGACTGCTGGACGAAACCGAGCGAAAGGAGATGGAATCGAATGGAACTTGAACAATTGCAGCGTGCCATCGAGGCCATCCTGTTTGCCTCCGGTGAGCGCATGGATATTTCCCGGCTGTCTGCGGTGCTGGAAACGGACCCGGCGGACATCGAACAGGCCGCCGACGAGCTGGCCAACCTCTACGCCTTTGAGCGCCGGGGTATCCGGATCCTAAAGCTGGAAAAGGGCTACCAGATGGTATCCTCCGGTGAAATGGCAGACTATGTGACTAAGGCCATGGAAACCCGTAAGCCCCCCAAGCTGACCTCTTCCCAGCTGGAAACCCTGACCATCATCGCCTACTACCAGCCGGCCACCAAGGCCATGGTGGAGCAGATCCGCGGTGTGGACAGCGCTTACTCCGTGGCTGCGCTGATGAACAAGAAGCTGATTGAGGAGGCGGGCCGCTTAAATGTCCCCGGCCGTCCCATTCAGTATAAGACCACCTCGGACTTTTTGAAGACCTTCGGTCTCAGCTCTTTGGAGGAACTGCCTCCTATTGAGAAGATCTCCTTCGGCGAGCCCATCGAACTGCCCGAGGAGTCGGAAGCGGAGGAAGCATAAATGGGCTGGTGGATTACATTGGGCGTGCTGGTCCTTCTTGCGGTGCTGCCCCTGGGTGTCAGCGTGAAATACAATGCTGACGGGCCCCTGGTCCGGGTAATTGCCGGCCCTGTCAAATTCACCGTGTTCCCCCTGCCCAAAAAGGAAAAGAAGGAAAAAAAGAAGAAGGAACCCAAGAAAGAAACCAAAGAACCCCAGCAGGACGCCCCCCAGAACCTCCAGCCCCCCGTCAAACCAAAGGAAGCGGAACCAAAAAAGGAGAAGGGCGGCAGTTGGACAGACTTCCTGCCCCTGGTAAAAGAAGCCTTCCGCTTTCTGAACAACTTCCGCAGAAAATTGCGGCTGAATGTGCTGGAGCTGAAGCTGATCATGGCCGCGGATGATCCCTGTGACCTGGCTGTGAACTATGGCCGTGCCTGGGCGGCGGTGGGCAACTTAATGCCTCAACTGGAACGAATCTTCGTGATTAAAAAGCGGGATGTGGAAGTGGAGTGTGACTTCGCTGCATCCGAAACCCTGGTAATTGCCCGATTGGATCTGACCATCACCCTGGGACGGCTGCTATCCGCCGTGGTGGTGTTCGGTGTCCGGGCGCTGATAGAATTTTTGAAAATTAAGAACAAAAGAAAAGGCGGTGCGCAAAAATGAGCCACAAACTTCCCAATATGCTGGAGAGTACCATCCAGAAGATCCGTGAAATGGTGGATGTGAATTCCGTCATTGGCGAACCCATCTCCACTCCCGACGGTGTGACCATTATTCCCGTTTCCAAGGTCAGCGTTGGCTTTGGCGGCGGCGGAAGCGATTTTGTCAACAATAAGGGCGCAGAGAACCCCTTCGGCGGCGGTGTCGGCGGCGGTGTGAAGGTGACCCCCATCTGCTTCCTGATCGTCAAGAACGGCGACGTGCGCATGATGCCTGTGGCCACTCCTGCCAATACCACCGCAGACCGCATCGTGGAAATGGTCCCCGATACCATCGACAAGCTGACTGCTTATATCGACAGCAAGAAAGAAAATGCATAATGCAGAATGCAGAGTGCAGAGTGCATAGGGAATGCAGGTATGGATAAAATCTGGCGGATGGTGACAGCTAATTTCTTGCTTCTTGTGGGTATTGCCTGCTTGATATTGGCCTATGTTGTGTTCCAAAATAGTGTTCTTGCGGTTGTAGGTGTATACGGTGCCTTTATTTTGATTTCCTGGGGCATTGTCAGAGGCTTGTTTGCCATAATTGACTACAACCGGGAACAGAAGGAAAAGGAATAATGTTACCAACTCGGGACAAACTAACCCCGGGTGAGGAATTTGAAACGACTTTTCGCCATAGCGGCGGCTGCATTGCTGGCCGCCGCTGTGTTTTTACCATTGAATGCCGAGGCTGTATCTGCCCGGAGGGCCTATGTGCTGGATGCGGTCAGCGGCCGGGTACTGTATGAAAAGGATCCGGACCAGCAGAGTCTGATTGCCAGCACCACGAAAATTATGACGGCGCTGATCGTCTGTGAGCAGTGCAATGTGCTGGACCGGATGCGGATCCCCAAGGAGGCTGTGGGCATTGAGGGTTCCTCCATGTATCTGAAAGAGGGGGAGATTCTGACCCTCCAGGAATTGCTGTACGGGCTGATGCTCTCTTCCGGCAACGATGCGGCGGTGGCCCTGGCCATTTACTGCGGCGGCACTGTGGAGGGCTTCGCGGGGCTCATGAATGACAAGGCCCGGATACTGGGCCTGCACAATACCCACTTTGAAAATCCCAACGGTCTGGACAGTCCCGGTCATTATTCCACAGCCCGGGATTTGGCCATTCTGGCGGCCTACGCCATGGAAAATCCCATCTTTGCCAAAACCGTTTCCGCCAAACAGGTGAAAATAGGGGAGCGGTATCTGACCAACCACAACAAGCTTTTGTGGCGGGTAGAGGGAGCCGACGGGGTAAAAACCGGCTTTACCAAGGCGGCGGGACGGATTCTGGTGTCCAGCGCCACCCGGGAGGGGCGGCGCATCATTGCCGTGACCATCGATGATCCCAGCGACTGGCAGGACCATGCGGCGCTGCTGGAGGAGGGTTTTTCCCGGTTTATGCATCAGCGAATTGTCAATGCCGGGGATTATGTGGGAACTGTGGAGGTCCTTGGCGGCGAAAACTGCCGGGTGGAGGTCCGTGCGGGATCAGATTTTGATTATGCGCTGGCACCGGAGGAACGGCCCTGTCTGGTGCTTCCGGGACCTGGCTTCGTCTATGCCCCGGCGGTGGAGGGAGCCGATGCGGGGATTGCCTATGTGCTGATCAATGGCAAGGCGGTAGGCAAGGTTCCTGTGGTCTACGGCACCACCGTGGAGCAGGAAAAGACCGAAGAAAAGAACTTTTGGCAGAAACTATTCTCTAAAAATTAGAATGTCATTCCGAGCAAGGCGAAGCCGCGTCGAGGAATCTTGGCACCGATTTTATTGCAACTGGAATCGTAATGCGAAGATCCTTCGACTCGCTGTCGGCTCGCTCAGGATGACAGGATTCGGAGGTGAGGGCTGTGAAAGAACGCTTACAAAAAATCCTCTCAGGTCGGGGCGTAGCCTCCCGGCGGAAGGCAGAAGAAATGATCGCCGCCGGGTTGGTGTCCGTCAACGGCCGCACAGCAGTTGTTGGGGATGCGGCGGACCCGGATACGGATGAAATCCTGGTGGAGGGTAAGCCTCTTCCCAAACAGAATGATTATGTGTACATCCTCCTGAACAAGCCCAGGGGTTATGTGACTACTCTTTCCGATGAAAAGGGCCGCCCCAATGCCGCCCAATTGGTTGTGGATTGCGGTGTCCGGGTATATCCCGTGGGACGGCTGGATATGGACAGCGAAGGCCTTTTGCTGTTTACGAATGATGGAGAATTTGCCAATGCACTCATGCATCCCAAGCACGAGGTGAAAAAGACCTACGATGTGTGGGTCACGGGCTATGTTCCCGGTGCAGAAGTGCGTCTTTCCCGTCCCATTACATTGGATGGCTACACCATCAAAAAGCCGGAAGTGAAGCTTCTGAAAGCGGAGGGTACCAAAGCGAAGTTCCGGGTGACAATCCATGAGGGCCGAAACCGCCAGGTACGGCGAATGTGCGAGGCAGCCGGAATGCATTGCACCCGTCTGCGCCGTATCCGGGAGGGAAGTCATTCTTTGGGAGATCTGCCGATGGGAAAATGGCGGCATCTGACGGCGGAGGAAGTGAAAAAACTGAAAGAATGAACAGGGCGGGGGAAACCCCGCCTTTTCTGCGCATGAATTATTTCTTGCAATTTTTTGGATTCATACTTGCAAAATGCCTCGTTTTTTGCTAACATGGACATCACTGAGCGAGCATCAAAAACAGCAGAAGGAGGCCGCCATGAACAAAGATATTTTAGCTATTTTACAGGAGAAGGAACCTTCCTTTTCCAAGGGGCAGAAGCGGATTGCCCGGTATATTACCGAGGCCTATGATAAGGCTGCCTTTATGACTGCCAATAAGCTGGGCAAGACCGTAGGTGTTTCCGAATCCACGGTTGTTCGTTTTGCCGTGGACCTGGGCTTTGACGGTTATCCCAGCATGCAGAAAGCCATGCGGGAAATGGTGTTGAACCGGTTGACTTCTGTTCAGCGGATTGAGGTGGCCAGCGACCGTTACGGCGACCAGGATGTGATCGCCACGGTGCTTCATTCCGATATGGAAAAGCTCCGCCAGACCGGTGAGATCATCAGCCGGGAAGATTTCTCTGCTTCTGTGAATGCCATTTTGAAGGCAAAGCGGATCTATATTCTGGGTGTCCGCAGTGTGGCCCCTCTGGCCAATTTCCTGGGCTATTATCTGAATTACATGTTCAACAATGTCCACGTGATCTCCGGTGCCAGCGTGGGTGAAATGTTTGAAAAGATCGTGGGCGTTACCAATGAGGATGTGGTGATTGCCTTCTCTTTCCCCCGGTACTCTGCCTCCACCACCAAGGGCGCCCGGTATTGTCGCAGCGCAGGTGCCACGGTCATTGGCTTTACAGACAACCGCCAGTCTCCCCTGGGTCTGACCAGTGACCATGTGCTGGTGGCCAAGAGCGATATGCTGAGCCTGGTGGACAGCCTGGTGGCACCCTTGAGCATTGTCAATGCGCTGATCGCGGCGGTGGCTGCCAAGCGGGAAAAGGAACTGTCCCGGACCTTTGCAAATCTGGAAAAAATCTGGGACGAGTACGAAGTCTACGAAAAGCAGGAAAACAAGTAAACGAGGAACGTGAAGAAATGGTTATCTTCACACTTTAAGAGGAATTTAGATGAACTACGACGGAATTATTATCGGCGGCGGTCCGGCAGGTATGTTCGCCGCCATTACCGCAGCAAAGCAGGGAGCCAAGGTGCTGCTGCTGGAGCGAAATGACCGCTTGGGCAAAAAACTGCTGATCACCGGCAAGGGCCGCTGCAACGTGACCAACAATTGCACTGCCCAGGAGGTGCTGCAGAATACCCCCAGGAACGGGCGCTTTCTGTTCAGCGCTATGACGGCTTTTCCACCGGAAAAAACCATGGCCTTTTTTGAAGAAAACGGAAGTGCTTTGAAAACAGAACGGGGAAACCGTGTATTTCCTGTGACGGATAAGGCATACTCTATTCTGGAGTGCCTGCAAAGTCAGCTGCGCCGTCACGGTGTTACGGTGAAGACTGCCAGAGTGAAGGAAATCCTTACCCAGGATGGCCGTGTTACCGGCGTGGCTACCCAGAATGAGAAAATATCCGCCAAATGGGTGATTCTTGCCACCGGCGGCGCCTCTTATCCCACCACCGGCTCCACCGGCGACGGCTATGTCATGGCGCAGACCCTTGGCCATACCGTTATCCCGGCGGAGGGGTCCCTGGTACCGCTGGAAACTGCCGGAACCGACTGCCAGGATATGCAAGGCTTGTCCCTGCGTAATTGCAGCGTGAAGCTGCTGAACGCCAAGGGTAAGGTTCTTTACAAGGACTTTGGTGAACTGCTCTTTACCCACTTCGGCGTGTCCGGACCCACGGCGCTGTCCGCCAGCTGTCATCTGAAAGGGGAGGGGTGCAAGCTGGTCATTGATCTGAAGCCTGCCCTGGAGGAGAACAAGCTGGACGACCGGATCCAGCGTGATCTGGAGTTGTACAAAAACCGTTCTATGGAAAATGCGCTTACGGATTTGCTGCCCCGGAGTATGATTCCCGTGGTGCTGCGCCGGCTGGAGATCGATCCGGAAATGCAGGCCAATTCCTTGACCAAGCAGAAGCGCCGTGCTATGGTGGAACTGCTGAAGGCTTTCGGTGTGGAGATCACCGGCAAACGTCCCGTTGCGGAGGCGATCATCACCTCCGGCGGCGTGAAGGTGTCTGAGATCGATCCTAAGACTATGGAATCCAAAAAGGTTCCCGGCCTGTATTTTGCCGGAGAAGTCATCGACTGTGACGCTTACACCGGCGGCTTTAACCTGCAGATCGCCTGGGCCACCGCGTATGCAGCTGCCAATGCCGCAACCGGTTGAAGAAATCAAGCATTGACAAAAAGGGGAACCTGTAATAAAATAGCTAACGGATAGGACAAAAGAGAGAAAACGTTTTGGAGGGACTTATCTATGTTTGAAAAACTGAAGAACTACGCTTCCAAGCAGCTGGAACTGGACGCTTCCGAAATTACTCCCGACTCCACCTTCGAGAGCCTGGGCATTGATTCTCTGGACGTTGTTGAGATGATCATGGACCTGGAGAGCGAACTGGGTGTTGAACTGGAAATGGAAGATCAGAAGATCGCCACCTTCCAGGAACTGGCTGATTTCATCGAGTCCAAGCTGAACTAAGTAAATACAATAACCTTGTAAAAAAGCTGACCGGCTTATAACAAGGTCGCACTAGTCGGGGAGGTAGCGGTACCCTGTACCTGTAATCCGCAGGGATGAATTCCCACACCCGGACAGTGAATACCAACGCTTTGCGTGGGAAATGGTCTTGCGCAACGGGAAACCGTGAACCATGTCAGGTGGGGAACCAAGCAGCATTAAGCGGACCTTCCTGTGTGCCGCAAGGAAGCCGTTTTCTTAAGGTATTCATTTGGACAAATGTGGGTGTGCGATCTTGTTATGAGCCGGTCTTTTCAGAGTGAAGTTTGGAGAGTGAAGAGTGGAGTGTATTCATTTCCTTTAACTTCACTCTCCACTCTCAACACTCCACACTTTATAAAAGGAGGACGTTATGGCCACTTATCAAGCATTATATCGAAAATACCGTCCTCAAACTTTTGATGACGTTTCCGGTCAGTTGGCCGTGACCCAGACCCTCAAGACCCAACTGGTCAGCGGGAAAATGAGCCACGCTTACCTGTTCACCGGGTCCCGGGGTACCGGCAAGACCAGCTGCGCCAAGATTCTGGCGAAAGCAGTCAACTGCCTGAACCCGGATAATGGCAACCCCTGCAATTGCTGCGAGGCCTGCCGGTCCATTGACAGCGGTTCCTGCATGGACGTCCTGCAAATCGACGCCGCCTCCAACAACGGCGTTGACAATGTCCGTGACCTGCGGGATGATGCCGTTTATTCCCCCTCCCAGGTGAAAATGCGTGTGTATATCATCGACGAGGTGCACATGCTGTCTATCTCTGCCTTCAATGCGCTCTTAAAGATCATTGAAGAGCCCCCGGAACATCTGCTGTTCATTCTGGCCACCACGGAACTGCACAAGGTTCCCGCGACCATTTTGTCCCGGTGCCAGCGGTTCTCCTTCCGGCGTATCAGCCAGGAGGATATTGCCGCCCGGCTGCAGTACGTTGCCTACCAGGAGAATATCGACCTGGATGACGGGGCAGCCCGGGTCATTGCCCGGCTTGCGGATGGCGGTATGCGTGACGGCTTGAGTCTTCTGGACCAGTGTGCCTCTGCTACCACCGGAGAACTGAGTGCAGAGCGGGTCTATGCCTGTTTGGGCATCGCCGGTGAGCGCAAATGCGGCGAACTGATGGGTTATATTGCTGCTCATGATACGAAAAGCGCCCTGGAACTGTTCAACCGGCTCTATACCGAGGGCAAGGACCTTTCCGCTATGCTGGATGAAATGGCCTGCCTGTGTCGGGATCTGATGGTTATGAAGACTGCGCCCGGTGTGGGGATCACCATGCTTTCCGGTGTGGCTTCCGACAAGGAGATCCAGGAACTGACCAAGGCTTTAAGCAGCGCGGAACTGATGCGGATGATGAATCTGATCCAGACCACCCTGTCCGGATTTACCAGAAGTGCCAGCCGCCGCATGGATGCAGAGCTTTGCCTGCTGGAAATGTGCCAGCCGGAGCTGAATCTGGATGCCAAGGCACTGAACGCAAGACTGACCCGGCTGGAGGAGCAAATCAAATCCGGAAGCTTTGTGGCGGCCCAGCCTGCCAAGGCTACCCCGGCACCTGCTGCGGAGGATTATGACGATGACCGTCCGCCTCTGCCCGGTGATGAGGACGCGCCTCCTGTGATGGATGAACCTCCTGCACCCCGGAATGATGCTCCGGTGGGCTTCTGGTCAGAACTGGTGGCAGCGGTGCGCAAGGAACTGAAGCCACCGGTTTCCGGCTTCTTTGTGGCAACCCCCAATGCCCCTGTCCAGGGCGCGCTGGTGGGAGAAAGATTAGAACTTCGCTGTACCAATGCCTTCACCGCCCAGATGCTGGATCGTCCGGATATTCTGCAGGTGGTCTCCCGGAAGGCTACTACCATGCTGGGACGGCCTGTGCAGGTGGCAGCGGTGGATATTACTGCTAAACCCCAGGGAAATCCCAGAATGGAACAGCTGATGAACTTCGGCAGAGCCCATTCTGATATAGTGAAGATCAAAGGGTAAGACCTTTTTGTAGAGTGGAGTTTGAAGAGTGAAGAGTGGAGTTTTGAATATTTCAACTTCACTCTCCACACTCCACACTCGTAAGATTTCTAAAATTAAGATAGGAGTAAATGTTATGGCAAAAGGTGGATTCCGGGGTATGCCCGGTGGAATGAATCAAGCTGCTATGATCAAGCAGGCCCAGAAGATGCAGCAGGAGATGCTGCGGATGCAGCAGGAGCAGGAGGCCAAGACCTTCACCGCCAAGGCTGGCGGCGGCATGGTGGCTGCGACTGTCAACGGCAAACACGAACTGGTGAATCTGGAGATCAACCCCGAGGCTGTGGATCCCGATGATGTGGAAATGCTGCAGGACATGGTCATTGCTGCTGTCAATGAGGCAATGCGCGCTGCGGATACGGAAGCTGCCAACAATATGTCCCGTCTTACCGGCGGCATGAATCTGGGCGGCCTGTTCTAAGGAGGAAGTATGCAGTTTTTTCCTGCTGCATTGCAGAATCTGGCGGACCAGTTTGCCCGGCTCCCCGGCATCGGCGGCAAGACCGCCCAGCGGCTGGCCTTTCATGTGCTGAGCCTGCCTTTGGAGGATGCGGAAGAATTTGCCGAGGCAATTCTGGAAGCCAAGAAGCAGGTCCATACCTGCCCCCGGTGCCAGAATTTGACGGACCGGGAAATCTGCCCCATCTGTGACGATGATATGCGTGACAACGGTGTCATCTGCGTGGTGGCAGAGCCCAAGGATGTCATCGCCATGGAGCGTTCCCGGGAATTCCGGGGTACGTACCATGTGCTGCACGGCGTGATTTCCCCGCTGAATCACGTGACCCAGGACGATATCAAGATCAAGGAACTTCTGATGCGTGTGGGCTCCGAGGGTGTTCGGGAGGTCATTATGGCCACCAATCCCGATACCGAGGGTGAGGCTACGGCTATGTATATTTCCCGCCTGCTGCGGCCTATGGAGGTCAAGGTCACCCGCCTTGCCTACGGCGTGCCGGTAGGCAGTCAGCTGGAGTACGCGGACGAGGTTACCCTGTCCCGGGCTTTGGAAGGCCGTCAGGAGATTTGATACATTTGTGCAGGGGATCGGTTCGATTCCCTGCTTTGTTTTTAGGAGGTTATTATGACTACAAAAGAGATGGATAAACTGATTGGCCACTTTGACCACTACTTCGGCCAGAGTGATCCCACAGTGCTCCACAACGATATGCTGAAGCCTCATGTAGATATCTTACTGTATAAGCCAAACGAAAAGTATCCCTACTGGAAACTTTGTACAATGGGTGCCAGCGACTATAAAATGCCGGCACCGAAGCAGTCGCTGGGAAACCGGAATGAATACATGATGTTCATCGCTCCGGAAGAGGATTTGACGGACAAGGAAACGGTACTTTGGTATGCATCTCAATTAATTGAGGTAGCACTATACCCGGTTTCTACCAGATCCTTCGTCACTTACGGCCATAGCATGGAATGGGCTGAGGAAGAAGGAGAGGAAATGGTGGGCGCGTTTTTGGAAATGCCCCAGGTAGTGCCGGACGTAGGTATTCTTCGCTGCAATCTTGGCCTGCTGAAAACCGCTGTATGTCTGCAGGTGATTTTGCTGACGCGACAGGAAATTCAAACGTTAATGGAAATTGGTCCGGAAAGCTTTAGCGAGTATCTGTACCCCGAGGAAGGAACGCGTCATTTTATTTGCCAGAGAAAACGTACGGAAAGCTTCTGACAAAACTGAGGTGAGTACCATGCACAAACCTTACAAAAGAATTGTTTCCGGTGCCGATACGGCAGTGCTGTTCATCCATGGCATCGTGGGAACCTCCAACCATTTCCGGGATTTGATGCCGCTGGTGGATCAGGTGCCGGAAAACTGGTCGGTCCACAATTTGTTGCTGCCGGGTCACGGGGGAACGGTGGAGGATTTCAGCCGCAGTTCCATGGAAGCCTGGCGCAGCCATGTATTTTCCGCTTTTGAAGAATTGGCCGAAACCCATGAACAGGTTTTGGTGGTGGCCCATTCCATGGGGACTCTGTTTGCCATCCAACTTGGCTTGGCATTTCCCGGGAAAATTCCGGCTCTTTTCCTGCTGGCGGTGCCCATGCGGCCGGGTCTGCGGTGGTTCGGCATCAAAAATGTGCTGCGGGTGGGATTTGACAAGGTGAGGCCGGATCACCCCATGGAAGTGGCCACCCAGATGGCCTGCGGCATCGAAACCAGTAAGCTGATTTGGAAATACATCCCCTGGATTCCCCGATATCTGGAACTGTTCCGGGAGATTTACCGGGTGGAAAAGTGCATGGGAAGTCTGGAAATTCCCACCGTTGCCTTTCAGTCCCATAAGGATGAACTGGTCACCAACTGTTCCCGAAAAGTACTGGGAAAATTTCCACAGATCCAAATCCGGGACCTGTTTGGTTCCTCCCACTTTTACTATACAGAAGAGGACAGAGAAACCGTGATTTCTGCCTTCAAAACTCTCTGCAAAGAAATGAAAAAGCACGATTGAAATCAATCGTGCTTTTTCAGCTTGTCAAAAAACTTCCCAATACCCCCCGTTTCCTGTATAATGAACTGCTCCCCGTCAAGTGGACAGTGAAATAAAATAAAGATTTTTTACACTTCCGGTAGCCGGTTTGGTTACCGGAAGTCTTTTTAGGCTGCACGGCACTGCGGTGCCGTGAGACCTCAGGAAATGTCAGGACAGTTGT
>JAZSHO010000008.1:0-16872 GCA_045533345.1 Faecousia sp.
TTCCCGAAGTAGGCAATACCGCCAGCCATAAGATCAAGTTCCTGGATGTGGCTCCCGTGTTTGCCCGTGCCATCGAGCACGTCCACGGTGCTACCTCCATCGCTGACCTGTTCTAAGCCGTGTTCAAAAAATCGAGCGGTGGCGCCTGGCTCGTTGTGGGTCTGGGCAATCCCGGACGGGAATATGAGCGCACCCGCCACAACTGCGGCTTCCGGGCTGTAGATTTACTGGCGGAAAAGCTGAACTGCCGGATTGACAAGCTGAAGTTCCAGGGACTCTACTGCCAGACCAACTACAATGGCACCAAGGTATTCCTGCTGAAACCTCAGACCTATATGAATCTGTCCGGCCGCAGTGTGCTGCAGCTGAGCGCTTACTTCAACATTCCGCCCCAGCGGATCATCGTCATGTTCGACGATATCTCTCTGGTACCGGGACGGCTGCGGATCCGGGCCGACGGCTCTGCCGGCGGACACAACGGCATCAAGTCCATCATCCAGGAAGTGGGCTCCCAGGCCTTCCCCCGGGTAAAGATCGGTGTGGGTGCCAAGCCCAATCCGGAGTATGATCTGGCGGACTGGGTGCTGTCCACCTTCTCCTCTTTAGAGGAAAAGGCTCTGGCGGTTGCTTTGGAAAATGCCGCCGATGCGGCCCTGGCCATCATCGACCATGGCGTTCCGGAAGCGGCCAACCGGTTCAACGGCAGCCATCCGTAAAAACCGAATATTGTCTTAAAACCACGGAAAGGGGGGCTATATCCCCCTTTCCGCTTTGCCACGTGCGGACAATGTCCGCTGATAGTTCGCAATTGGTGCATTTGTTTTCGTTACCCGTCCGCCCGGCCCGGTAACGCTTTTTCCTCCGTTGTCTATCATGAGGTATGATTATGGAACAGCTTCTCTCCCTTTTGAAAACCATCCCGGAATACCGAACCCTGCTGGAATCTCTCAGCAGGGGCCAAAGTGCTGCCGTCACGGGCATCGGCCAGATCAACCGCAGTCACATGATCGCGGGCCTTTCCCGGGATACGGACCGTCCTCTGGTGATTCTGTGCCAGGACGATATGGCCGCCCGGCGGCTCCAGGAGGAGCTGAAAGGTTTCCTGGGAGAAGCAGCCCCCATTCTGCCCGGACGGGAGCTGACCCTCTACGATGCCGCTGTGGCCTCCCGGGCCTGGGAGCAGAAGCGGCTTCGCCAGCTGTTTGACCTCTCCCGGGGCGTCACCCCGCTGCAGATTCTCACCTGGGAATCCATGAGCCAGCGGACCATGCCCCCGGCCGTTTTGAACCGTGCTGCCTTCGCCCTGGAGGTGGGGCAGGAATACCCTGTGGATGATCTGGTCCGCAGCCTCACCGCCGCCGGATACAGCCGCTGCGGCATGGTGGAAGGCCCCGGCCAATTTGCCATTCGGGGCGGCATTGTGGACATCTATTCCCCCGCTGCCGACCAGCCTATCCGCGCCGAATTCTTCGGTGATGAACTGGACACCATGGGTTACTTTGATCCCGAAACCCAGCGCCGCAGCGAAAATGTAGACAGCGTGGTGATTCTGCCCGTTGGTGAAACCCAGCCCCACCTGCATCCCAAGGGAATTTCCGGTCTGTGCAAGGATATCGCCACCCTCATTGCCCGGCAGAAGCGGCGCAAGACCCCCAACCAGGATCTGATCAAGACCCTGGAAAAGGACCTGGAAAAATACGAAAACGGCCTGAGCAATCCTGCCTCCGACCGTTACATGGCCCTTATCTATCCCGAAATGGCCACCGCCATTGACTATATTCCGGAAAACGCCCTGTTTATTCTCTGCGACCACAGCAGCCTCCACCGGGCTGCCCGGACCCGTACAGAAGAAGTTGGCATGGGTCTGGACAGTATGCTCCAGGCGGGTCTGGTAGCCGGCGAGCTCTGCGACTATGCTGCCCAATGGGAGGATTTCTGCGCCGGCCTTTCGGGGCGGACCTGCGTCTATTTCGATGCCTTTGGCGGTACCTCCTATCCGGAGGAATGCCCACCCAAGGTGCTGCTTCCCATGACGGCCAAGCAGCTGCCCGGCTACGGCGGCAACATGGACACCGCCGCCTCCGATCTTGCCCATTATCAGAAAATGGAATTCGGTTCCCTGGTTCTCTGCGGTTCCCGCAGAAGAGCCGAGCTTCTGCAGCAGATGCTGCGGGAGAAAGGCATTTCTGCTTTCCTTTGCATCCCGCTGACTACCCTGCCTAAAGCGGGGCAGATTCTGCTGGCCGAGGGGACACTGCCCTTTGGCATGGAATATCCCTTCTCCAAGTTGGCCATTCTGACGGAAGGTCAGCTGCTGTCCCGTCGGGAGCCTAAGAAAAAAGCTTCGAAAAAAACCGGCTCCACCAACCGGCAGAAGCTGAATTCCTTCACGGACTTGACCCCCGGCGATCTGGTGGTCCACGAAAACTACGGCATCGGCCGCTTCGTGGCTATGGAGCAGATCAAAGTGGACAACGCCATCAAGGACTATATCAAGATCGCCTACCAGGGCAGCGACACCCTCTTCGTCCCCGCCACCCAGCTGGATATGGTCAGCAATTATATCCGCAGCGGCGGTGAGGATGCCAACGTAAAACTGAACAAAATCGGCTCCGATGCCTGGCAGAAAACCAAGGCCAAGGCCCGGAAAGCCGCCAAGGATATGGCCGGAGAACTGATCCAGCTGTATGCCGCCCGAAAGCGGCAGCTGGGCTATGCCTTCTCTGCCGATGCCCCCTGGCAGAAAGAATTCGAAGACAACTTCCCCTACCCGGAAACCGATGACCAGCTGCGCTGTATCGCCGACATCAAGCACGATATGGAGTCCCCCATTCCCATGGACCGGCTCCTCTGCGGCGATGTTGGCTTCGGAAAAACGGAGGTCGCCCTCCGGGCCGTAATGAAAGCCATCATGGACGGTAAGCAGGTGGCCATTCTGGTACCTACCACCGTCCTTGCCCAGCAGCATTACCAGACTTCCGTAGCCCGGTTCCGGGGTTTCCCGGTGAATATCGATGTACTCAGCCGCTTCCGCACTCCCAAGATGCAGCAGCGGACATTGCAGAATCTTCCCTCCGGTGCGGTGGATGTAATCATCGGCACCCACAAGCTGCTGCAGAAGAGCGTCCAGTTCAAGGACCTGGGATTGCTGATCATCGACGAAGAACAGCGTTTCGGTGTCAGCCACAAGGAACGGCTGAAGGAAATGGCCAAGGGTGTGGATGTGCTGACCCTCTCCGCCACCCCCATTCCCCGGACGCTGAATATGGCCCTGTCCGGTATCCGGGATATGTCCACCATCGAAGAGCCTCCCGCAGACCGTTACCCGGTTCAGACCTTCGTTATGGAGCATAACAATGCCATCCTTGACGATGCCATCCGCCGGGAAGTGGAGCGGGGCGGCCAGGTCTACTACCTGCACAACCGCACCGAAACCATCGACCAGTGCGCCTCTGCGCTGAAGCGGCGGATTCCCGGTCTGTCTGTGGCCGTTGCCCACGGCCAGATGGGCGAAGAGACCCTGGGCGACGTGATGCACGCCATGACTGAAGGTGAAATCCAAGTTCTGGTCTGTACAACCATCATCGAAACGGGCCTGGACATCCCCAATGCCAACACCCTCATCATCGAAAACGCGGACCGGTTCGGCCTAAGTCAGCTTCACCAGCTGCGGGGCCGTGTAGGCCGCTCTACCCGCCATGCCTACGCCTACTTCACCTATCGCCCGGACAAGAATCTGACGGAAATTGCAGAAAAGCGCCTTTCTGCCATCCGGGATTTCGCCGAATTCGGCTCCGGCTTCAAAATCGCCATGCGGGACCTGGAAATCCGCGGTGCCGGCAACCTGCTGGGCGCGGAGCAGTCCGGTCACATGATGAGCGTAGGCTACGATATGTATCTGAAACTGCTGGACGAAGCGGTCCTGGAAGAAAAGGGCGAGGCCCCCAAGGCTCCCGACTGTACCGCCGACCTGAACGTCACCGCAAACGTGGATAAGCTTTACGTTTCCCGGGGTGAGGAGCGGATGGACCTGTACCGCCGTATGGCCGCCATCCGCAGCCAGGAGGACGCAGACGACCTGCTGGACGAAATCGTGGACCGGTACGGCGAGCCGCCCAAGGGTGTGCTGAACCTCATCGATATCGCCTTGCTTCGTGCCAAGGCCCGGGAAGTGGGCATCAAGGACATCCGCCAGAAGGCAGGCGACGTGCGGTTTACCCTGACCAATCTGAATTTCGAGGTGGTGGGTGCCATCTGCTCCGACCCGGATTACAAGGTGCGTGTCACCTTCCTGGCCAATGCCAAGGAGCCTACCCTGCGGCTGAAGCTGGCCACCGGTGTGGACAGTCTGAAGCAGAGCAAGGTATTTGTAGAGCGTTACCGCACATTCTGCAATTCTTAAATTGCATATCAGCCAATCCTGTGGTAAGATAAGAAAAACCCTCATGTTCGGAGGAATTCCTATGAAAGAAAAAACGATTTCCCGTAAGGGACTGGTCATTGGCATTATCCTTTTGGTGCTGGTGCTGCTGGGCATTCTGGGCACGGTCCTCATCCACCGGGCAAATGACCCCTACGACAACCAGATCGTAGACGGTGTGTCCATCGCCGGTGTGGATGTGAGCGGCATGACCAAGGGAGAAGCCCGGAAGGCCATCAAAGCCGCGGTGGGTGATCAATACGAAACAACCGATTTTGTGGTAACGCTGCCGGGTCGGGAGTTCCGTTTCACCCCTGCCGATACCGGTGCCAAGCTGGATATCCGCTCTGCTGTGAAGGAAGCTTACAGCTATGGCCGCAAAGCCAACATTCCCGCCTCCCCTGTTATGGATCTTACCGCCCATCTGGGACTGAATACGGCCCATATCCAGATGGCGCTGGACACCTATGCCGCCGGTTTTGACGGTGTTTACACCCCCACCACCTATGTCATTCAGGGAGAAATGCCGGAGCTTGCTGAGGATCTGATCGATCTCAACGCACCCTGTCAGACCATTGTGGTACAGATGGGTACCCCCGGTCTGGTCATTGATATGGAGGCTCTGTATCAGCAGATTCTGGATGGCTACAACAACTGCCGTTTCTCTGTCACCAGTGATCTGGAAAGCGCCACCGCTACTCCGGAGCCTTTGAGCGCCGAAGCACTGCTGGCAGAATTTGGAGTCGATGCCGTAAATGCCACCATCGACACCGAAACCTTCTCCGCCGTTGCCGGTGCATACGGCTACGGATTCACCCCGTCCCTGGTTCAGCAGTTTTTGGATTCTGCCGACTATGGTGAGGAGCTTTCCCTCCCCCTGCGATACATCCAGCCGGAGATCACCCGGGAGAATGTTTTCTTCCAGGATATGCTGGGTTACTGCGAAACCAAGCACAACGACGATGAGAACCGGAACACCAACCTGCGGCTGGTCTGTGAAATCTTAAGCGGCTATATTCTTCAGCCCGGTGAGGAGTTCTCTTTCAACGATGCCGTTGGCGAGCGGACCAAGGAACGGGGTTTCCTGCCCGCCCCCGGCTATTCCGGTTTGAGCCTTACCAATCAGTACGGCGGCGGTGTCTGCCAGACCTCCAGTACCCTGTACAACTGTGCCCTGCAGGCAGATTTGGAGATTACCTTCCGAATCAACCACGGCTATCCGGTCAGTTACCTTCCCAACGGTCTGGATGCCACCGTAAACTGGGGCTTTACCGATTTCAAATTCCGCAATAACCTAAATTACCCCATCATGTTGGGCGGCGAGGTTTCCGACGGATATGTGAAAATGTGGATCATGGGTGTGGACGACAAGGACTATTACGTCAAAATGGAGGCCTTCAGCTACACCTCCGGCGACTTCATCTTTGCAACCAGCTACCGCTGCAAATATGACAAAGAAACCGACGAGCAGATCAGCCGGGAGCTGGAAGTCCGCTCCATTTACAGAACGTAACCCATAAAAAAGGACGTGCTTTCGCACGTCCTTCTTTTTTACTTTGCCCGGATGTCCAGGTGGTAGTCGATAACACCGGCTTCGGTATTCTCGATGTCGATGTTATAGCTCAAATCGATGGTGCCGCCGTCGGGTACGATGTCATAGAATACAAAGGTAGCCTTCACCGTCAGCATCAGCGCACCGAAAGCCATCTGGTAAAGAGAGTCGTGGGCAACACCCTCTTCAAAGATCATTGTGGAACTCAGAGCGCCCTTCCGGTCCAGCACTACCCGGCCCGGTTCCACCCGGAAAGTGGTGGTGACCCCGGCCAGACCCGTCAGTTCGCTTTCCTCATAGCTGATATCCCAGCCGCCGTTGCGGTATTCCATCCAGCCTTCCGTCACCAGTTCGATGACTTCCGGCTCCTGGTCGGCGTACTTCTGCTGCCCCCGGATGGCAAGAACGACCGATTGCTTCATTCGCATGCCTCCTGGGCCAGTTCCAGCAACTGGTCGATCAGCTGGGTGTAGGGAATGCCGCTGGCTGCGAACAGCTTGGGATACATGGAAATGGAGGTGAAGCCGGGCAGGGTGTTGATCTCGTTGAACACAACCCGGTTGTCTTCATAGGTGACAAAAAAGTCCACACGGCTGAGGCCCTGGCAACCGATGGCGCTGTAGACCTTCACGGCAGCCTCCCGAACGATTTCCCCCACATCCTCACCAATTCTGGCGGGGATATAAGCGGTGGAGGTATCGGTGACGTACTTGGCATCGTAGTCATAGAAGTCCGCACCGGAATCGATCTCGCCGCAGATGGAGGCTACGGGATTGGCGTTGCCCATAACCGCAACTTCCACTTCCCGACCGTGGATAAACTCTTCCACCAACACTTTTTCGTCAAAGGCGGCAGCATTCTTCAGCGCCTTGGCCAGGGATTCCCGGCATACTGCCTTGCTGACGCCAACGGAAGAACCGGTTCCGGCGGGCTTGACGAACATAGGATAGGAGAAGCGCTTTTCCAGCTGATCCAGGATGGTTTCCTCCCGGCTCTCCAGCTCGCCCCGGCGAACCAGCTGCCAGGCAGCCTGGACAACACCGGCGTGATCCACCACCAGCTTGGTCAGAGTCTTATCCATGGACACAGCGGATGCTGCCACGTGAGGGCCCACATAGGGAATACCGGCCAGCTTCAGCAGGCCCTGCATGGCGCCGTCCTCGCCGTTTTCGCCGTGGAGAACAGGGAATACCACATCGATCCGTTCTTCCACCACACAGTCACCCTCGAAGCACAGCAGGCCCTGGCCCCGGACAGGGGAAATGGCAGCCCGGCGGTTGTCGGGATGGTTCATCCATTCACCCTTGGGAAGCAGGGAATAATCCTTGCCGCCGAAGAGGATCCAACAGCCCTCTTTGGTGATGCCAACGGGGAAGACATTGTATTTTTCTTTATCAATATTGTTCAGCACAGATTCGGCAGAGCGCAGGGAAACTTCATGCTCCGGGCTCATGCCGCCGAAGAGAATGCAAACGCTGAGTTTTTTCACGTGATCGCCTCTTTTTTACTATTTTACAATTTCCATCTGGAAATCTGAAATTTTGATGCTATAATAGGGGAAATGTTTGTTAGGAGGTGCGCCATGCAGATCGATTTCACCCCAAAGGAGTTTCGCCGCCTGCTGGACCTTGTATACATTGGAAACTGGGTGCTCAATTCCACCCGTGGGGAGGACCGTTTCCAGGATTATGACGACCTGGAGAGCAAGCTGTTTGCTCTGTCCCCTGCCCTGTCGGAGTTGTGGAACGGCACGGTGGTGCCTTCCCGGGCCTTCGCCGAGGGCGGCATCCACGAAGCCATTGCCTACTACGAGGACAATGTATTCTATGAGATTCTCGCGGAAGAGCTGTCCCGCCGGGATATGGATTATCCCGAAATCAACGAGGATAATTACGACGAGATCATCACCCGGATGGACCGGTATATGTCGGAATTCCAGCTTTCCGGTGTACAGAATCTGGTGCTGGAAGAATAATCGTCACAGCATAGATAATAAGTTATAAGATATAAGATACGAGATACCGGATATAGGAACATTCCTGCTTAGGAACAGCTTATATCTTGTATCTCATATCTTATATCTTTTTTTTGTTTTGGGTTCCTTTACTCGGCCAAAAGGGCTTCACCGGCACGGTAGATATCGCCTGCGCCCATGGTCAGCACCACATCACCCTCCCGGATGATCTGCTTCAGCTGCTCCGTCACAGCGGGCAGGGTTTCGCAGTACACAGAGCCGGGAACCTGCTGTGCCAGGTCCGCAGAGGACACGCCCACGGTGTTGCTTTCCCGGGCGGCGTAGATTTCTGCCAGTACCACCACATCGGCCTTTTTCAGCTCCTGTACGAAATCATCAAACAGGGCCTTGGTCCGGGTGTAAGTATGGGGCTGGAAGGCCAGCACCATACGGCGTCCGGGCATGGAGGCACGGACAGACTCGATGGTAGCCTTCAGTTCATCGGGATGGTGGGCATAGTCGTCATAGACATCTGCACCGCCCCACCGGCCCTTGAACTCCATCCGGCGTCCCGCGCCGTGGAAGGACTCCAGACCCCTGTGGACGGCTTCGCCGGGAATTCCCATCATCCAGGCGGCTGCGGCAGCTGCAAGGCCATTGAGGGCGTTGTGACGGCCCAGAACACCCATATCCAGATGGCAGTAGTATTCGCCGTCGCAGATGACGTCAAAGTGCCGCCAGTCGGGACACATATTGGCCGCATGGATCCGGTTGGTATCCCTGAGGCCGAAGGTGACGTAGTTCAAACCTTCCATAGCCTGGAGGGTATGGTCGTCATCACCGTTGGCAATAACTGCGGAGGTAGCCAGTTCCGCGAACTTGTGGAAAGATTTCTGCACATCTGCCAGATCCTTGAAATAGTCCAGGTGATCTGCCTCCACGTTCAGCACCACAGCCAGAGTGGGGAAGAAATTCAGGAAAGAGTCGCAGTATTCGCAGCTTTCCAGCACGATGGTATCGCCGTGGCCCACCCGATGGCCTGCGTGCAGCAGGGGCAGGTAGCCGCCGATCATAACGGGGGGATCCATCTCCGCTGCGATGAGGATATGGGTGATCATGGAGGTGGTAGTGGTCTTGCCATGGGTGCCGGAAATACAGATGGCATTCTTGTAGGACTTCATGATTTCGCCCCAGGCCTGGGCCCGCTCGAACACAGGGATGCCGGCAGCACGGGCAGCGGCAATTTCCGGATTGTCGTTATGGGCGGCCGCAGTACGGATGATGCAGTCCGCGCCACGGATGTTCTCTTCCCGGTGACCGATGGCGACAGGAATACCCTGTCCGATCAGTTCATCGGTGGAAACAGAGGAATTCATATCGGAGCCGGTAACGATCATGCCCATACCCTTAAGCACAAGGCCCAAAGGACGCATGGAAACGCCGCCGATGCCCACCAGGTGGGCCCGCTTTCCGGGAACCAAATATTTAGAAATCATCTTATTCTTAACCATAATATGTCAAATCTCCCGAAGGTATCATTGTTTGCATAACCTAAGGCATTATACTATATCCTTAAGAATTTTACAACCACAAAAAATGGCAATTCGTGTTTTTTTGAGATATTTTTTGTGGTTTTTTCCCTGGTTCACCCAGTGAAATACACCTGCGTCAAATAAAAAGCTGTCATTCCGAGCCAGTGCGCACACTGGCGTGGGAATCCCCCCGTTAGGCGCAGAAGCCTCTATCTTGGGGATTGCCACACCAGTGACGACGGTCACTGGTTCGCAATGACAGCGTTTCTATTATGCGTTGCGGAACCGGGCCAGGAAGTCCTTGGTTTCCTGCTTCTGGGGATTGCCGAAAACTTCCTCGGGGGTACCCTCCTCGCAGATGACACCCTGGTTCATGTAAACCACCCGAGTGCTGATGTCCCGGGCGAATGCCATCTCGTGGGTAACTACCAGCATGGTCATGCCCTCCTGGGCCAGACTCTGCATAACGGAGAGAACTTCGCCGACCATTTCCGGGTCCAGGGCGGAGGTGGGCTCGTCAAAGAGCAGCACTTCCGGGTCCATAGCCAGAGCACGGGCAATGGCCACGCGCTGCTTCTGACCACCGGAGATCTGACGCGGCTCTGCATTGATCTACGGTGCCATGCCGACCTTTTCCAGATAATACATGGCGTGCTTCCGGGCTTCCTCCCGGTCTTTCTTCAGTACCTTCACCTGGCCCACGATGCAGTTTTCCAGCACCGTCATGTTGTTAAACAGGTTGAAGGACTGGAACACCATACCAACGTGAGAACGGTAAGCGGGGGCGTTGAAGCCACGGCGGACCACATTTTCTCCGTGGAACAAAATCTCACCGGAGGAGGGATTCTCCAGCAGGTTGATGCAGCGGAGCAGGGTGGACTTACCGGAACCGGAAGCGCCGATGATGGAGGTCACGTCGCCCTTGTTGACGGTGAAGTCGATGTCCCGGAGGACTTCATGGGTACCAAAGGACTTGGAAAGGTGGCGCACCTCAATGATATTCTTTTCCATATCAGCGGTCTCCTTTCGGTCTGCCGAATTTCAGTTCCTGGCGCTTGCGTTCCCGCTTTTCCTTTGCCAGTTCCTTATGCGCAAATTCCTTGCTCTGTTCATCAAAGGGAGTCTTGCGGCTGGGATGAGAGTAGGTGCCGGCGCTCATGGCCAGGGAATCCTCGCTGACCAGTTCGTAGTTGTCCGCGCCGTCCAGCCACTTCTCCAGCCAACGCAAACCGAAAGAGGCAAGGAGCGTCAAAGTCAGATAGCCCACCATTTCGATTACGGCGGAGGGGAAATACAGCAGGTTGACACCAACGATGTTCCGGTGTGTGGCAAAGAATTCCACGAAACCGATGACGAACATAACGGAGGTATCCTTGATGTTGATGATGAAGTTGTTGCCGATCTGGGGAATGATGTTCCGCAGAGCCTGGGGCATGATCACATTGACCATGGTCTGAACATGGGTCATGCCGATGGCCTTAGCGCCTTCTGTCTGGCCGGGATCGATGGAAATAATGCCGCCCCGGACGGACTCTGCCATATAAGCGCCGGTGTTGATGGAAACAACGATCAGCGCGGCGGTCCAGATGCCCATCATACCCTTAAAGGCAACGGCGCCGTCTGTGAAGTAGGGCAGGCCGTAGAAAATAAACACAGCCTGCAAAACCATGGGGGTACCGCGGAACACTTCCACGTAAATGCGGATCAAGACCCGCAGAAGCTTCAGAAAGAAACGCTTCACGGGATGATCATTCTGGGTATAAGGGATGGTATTGAGAACACCGCAGATAAGGCCGATGATACAGCCGGCCAGAGTGGCCGCCACAGCCAGAATCAAGGTGTTCTGGATACCGGTAAAATATGCGCCGGAATAGGTAGCCCAGAGCTTACCGATATCCGTTACCAGCTTTGCAAGCTTGTCCATAAACCAGGTTCCTTCCAATCCATAGAGGCAATCGTAACTTTTAGGATCGCCACACCAGTGTGCGCACTGGTTCGCAATGATTTTTTTACGTACTCTGACCGGACCGCCAGAAAAACGGTCCGGTCAGTTTTTTGCAGCTTTAGATTTCGGGCTGAACCAGAATGGCATCATTCATGGTGTTGTTGAAATCCTCAACGGTCATTTCAGCCAGAACAGCATTCATGGCATCCAGCAGGTAGGTGTTGCCCTTGACTACGGAAATGCCGATGTTGATCTCGCCCTGGTCCACTTCAAAGTTATCCTCGCTGCCGGTGAAGTCCAGCAGAACCAGATTGTCATATACAGCGCAGGCACCCATAGCGGTGGGCATGTCGGTGCAGATGTAGTCGACAGTGCCGGAGGTGACAGCCATGATCATGGCGGGAGCAGTCTCGGAAGCGGGCATCAGTTCAGCGCCGGGGATCTGGGGCAGGCAGGAGTCGTACCAGATGGTACCGGTCTGTGCGGTGCAGGCACCGGACAGCTGGGAAATGCCGGTGGCAGAAGCCAGGGCATTGTCAGCCTGGGTGACACAGACGATGGAGGCGTAGAAGTAGGGGCCTGCCATGTCAACTTCCTGCATACGGGTCTCGGTCATGGACTGACCTGCAATAACGGCATCCAGCTGACCGGCGTTCAGTGCAGGCACCAGGCCGTCCCAGCCGATGGCCATAACTTCCAGTTCCCAGCCGTTGGCTTCGCAGATCTTCTTGGCGATCATAACGTCATAGCCGTTGGCGTAGGAGCCGGGGTTGTTGCCAATGGGAACAGCACCGTTGATGTCGATGATCTGGGTCCAGTTGTAGTGAGCGTAGGCGCACTCCATGCCGACGGTCAGAACGCCGTCTTCCACGCCGGTGATGACAGCGGCGGGAGCATCAGCAGGAGCTTCGGTAGCGGGAGCGGAGGAGCCGCCGCAAGCGGTCAGGGTCAGCAGCATAGCAAGGGTCAGAATCAGGGTAATGGTCTTTCTCATTTTTCTCTTTTCCTTTCTTTTTTGAAGGATATTCTCAGAAATAGATTTAGAATATCCTGCAAATTAAAAACCGCGAATCCGGAGAAACTCCAACATTCACGGCAATAAGCGGCACAGGCCAGATACACCCAGAATGATAGCACTCCACGAAAATGTGACAGTCCGGCGGATATTCTCCGACGGCCCAGCAACCACAGCCCGGGCAGCTGCAGAAACTTCGGCGGTTGGCCCTTTCCCTTACCCGGAAGCCCGTTCCTTTTGGGTGAAGGTACTGATGCGTACCGCGCCTCTATCGATCCACAGTTATTTAATTACAAGCAAGAGTATATCACCGAGGTAAAATTTTGTCAACTGTCTTTTGGAGAAAAACAAATGTTTTTCTTGAAAATTTATTTTTTGAACCGAAAAATTTGCAAAATTAAGGCCCACACCGAAGAAACAGCCAAAAGGAGCCATTCCAGCTGCTCCGTTTGCTGGGGCGGAAAGCTCTCAGCCAGGACCATTTCCGGCTCTGCCGCCAGGGCAGGCAGCGCACAAATGGTAAAAATCACCCACAGGGCCAGCGGTACCAAGGCCATCGCGTTTCTGGTTTCTTTCATGCTTTTTCTTCCTCTCTTCCCCGGATGCGCCTATTATACGTTACGTGAGAGGTCGAAAAAACGGGAATAGCGGGAGAAAAGAAAAAATGGGGCCGACTTCCCATCGGCCCCAAAAATCAAATTGTCAGCTTTCGGCAGGCAGCTGCCAGGGATTGCAGAGTGCTGCAGGAAACCATAGAGCAGAGGGATGCAAAGGTTTGAATGCTGCGCACATGGGGCCAGTGGACCTCCGGGATGGGATTCAGCCAGAGGACCTTTCCCGCCTGGCGTTTTGCCTCCAAAAAGGCAGCAATGGCCCGGGGCTGGTCGATGGTCTTGGTATCGGACAAAATCAGCAGGGTTGTGGAGGAATTCAGCGCAGCAGGCTGCATGGCGCAGAGCTTGGTCAAAGCGCTGCCCAGGTCCGTACCCTTTCCGTAAATGCCGCACTGGCGCACATAGTCCCGGAATAAATCCATGTTCTGGAGGCTGAACACGTCCGCTTCCACCATCTCCTCGGAGAACAGGAAGACACGGGAACTTTCGGACACCTGGTTCAGGCACTGGATGAAGCGCAGAGCAAACTCCGAAAACTGCATCATAGAGCCGGACACATCGCACAGCAGTACCAGGTGCTTCTTCCGGTTGGGCTTGCGCTTATATTTCAGCCGGTAGAAGCTGCCGCCGGTTTCCAGACCCTTGCGGATGGTCCGGCGAAAATCCAGCTTGGCGCTGCGTCCGCCCTTGTTCCGCTTGGCGGTCAGCTCACCGTTGATTTGTCGGGAAACCGTCTGGATAATGGCGATGGCCTTGGGGATTTCCGTGTCCTTGAACTGGGAAATGTCCCGGTACAGCAAACCCAATTCCGGGTCCGCTGCCTCCACGCCGATGGAGGCATCCTCCATGCGCATCTGCTGCTCGAGAAGGGTTTTGGCGAATACGGAATGGATGAAATTGCCGTAAAGCTCCGGGTTTCGCTCGGCGTTTCCCCGGTAACGGTTCATAAATTTTCGCAGCTTCTCCCGGGCATCCTCGGGCATGGCGGCGTAGGTATCCAACTGGTCTTCCGTCAGGTCCATGGGCTGACCGTTGAGGTTCAGCTCCTCTTCCGCTTCCCGGCGCATCTTTTCCATTTCCGCTTCTTTTCTCATCTGCTCCTGGGCCTGGCGGCGCATGGCCTCCTCGGAAATGAAAAAGCCGTCGAAGACCCGGTCAAATTTCAGCTGCTCTTCCCGGGACTTGGCATAGACGGTCCGCAGAGCGGTTTTCACCTGCTCCCGGTCCTCCATCCCAAGGGCCACCAGAATCTGGGCCGCGTCCGCCGTTTCCTTGGTGCTGACGCTGAGTCCCTCCCGCCGCAGCATCCGGGAAAAGGCACTGAGCTTCTCCAGATAGACCTGGGGCTCAGTCATGGTGGTGTCCTCCACAGTGGCCGCCGCAATGGCAGTCGTGGGCAGGCTCCCCGTCCTCCATCTCCTCCAGAACTGTCATGTCCTCGCTGTTTTTCAGCACGAAACCGGCAGTCTGGCGAATGGCATCGGGAGTCAGTTCCCGGATACCCAGGGCGTCCAGAGCCGCTGCCCAGTCCAGGGATTCGGCGATGGAGGGCTTTTTCAGAATGGCTTCACTGGCCCGGAGATTGTGGACCGCCAGGGCCACCTGGGCGCAGAGCCGGTCGTCCACATGGGGCAGCTTTGCCCGGAGGATGGCCAATTCCTTCTCCACATCCGGGTACTGGATGTAAAGGTACGCGCAGCGGCGACGGAGTGCTTCGGAGAGGGGCCGGGCCCGGTTGGAAGTCAGCACCACGAAGGGGATGGTTTTTGCCTTGATGGTACCCACCTCGGGGATGGTGACCTGCATTTCCGACAGCAGTTCCAGCAGGAAGGCTTCAAATTCCTCGTCGGCCTTGTCAATTTCATCGATGAGCAGAACAACAGGTTTTTCGGAGCGGATGGATTTCAGCAGCGGCCGCTCCAGCAAATATTCGTCGCTGAAGAGAGATTTGGTCAGTTCCTCGCTGTCTTTGTTTCCCATATTCACCTGGATGGGCAGCAGCTGCTTCTGGTAGTTCCACTCGTAGAGGGCCTTGCTTTCGTCCAGGCCTTCGTAGCACTGCAGGCGCACCAGATCCCGGTCCAGGGCAGAGGCCATGACCTTGGCAATTTCCGTTTTGCCAACACCGGCTGCGCCCTCGATCAGCAGAGGGCGGCCCAGCTGAAGAGAAACCGCCAGCACCGTAGCCAAAGTGTCATCATAGATGTAATGGGCTTCATCCATTTTCCGTTTCAATGTGGTAAGGTCCATATGCATCTTCCTTTCTTTCTGTTTTCTGGGAATAGAATATCAAAAAAGCAGAGCCAGGTCAAGAAAAAGCGCCATAGGATTTCCCATGGCGCTCTTGATTCCGTTACAACAATTCGGGTACGATCTGTGCCAGCTTTTGGGCCAGCTGTCTGTGACCCTTTCGGGTCAGATGGATGCAGTCAATGTCGTTGAACTCACCAATGCCCTGCGCATCCAGAAAGGCACAATTCTGGCGTTGGGCAACCGCCCGATAAGCTTTTGCCAGGCCTTTGGATTTTTCCACACTTTCGGAATTGAAGGCATCCCCATAGATTCCGTCTGTGACCCCCTCCTTGATGTGCGGCGGGGCGATCAGCAAAATATTGGGGCTCTCCCCTGCCCAGACAGCCAGCTGCCCGGCTTTGGTGATGAGCCGCTCCATGCACTGTCCCACGCAGGCTGCATTGGCGTTGTACCGGTCCTTTACATCATTGGTACCCAGCATGATGATCAGCAGGTCCACCGGCTTGTGGCTCACCAGGCTGGCATAAATGCTGTCCAGGCCCCGGCGGCCCTCACAGGTTGGGTCCTCAAATACGGTGGTCCGTCCGTTCAAACCCTCTTCCAGCACCAGATATTCCTTACCCAGCAATTCTTGCAGCAGACAGGTCCAGCGCTCCTCCTCGTTGAAACGGACACCGCCGTCGGCGGTGTCCGCAGGATCAGCACAATGACCGTGGGTATTGGAATCTCCGAAGCAGACAATGTGCCGCTTCATGGCTTAGATCCGGGCAACGCCGGTGGCCCGGGCAGCTTCTGCAACAGCCTTGGCAACAGCGGGACCCACTCTGGGATCGAAAGCAGCGGGGATGATGTACTCCTCGTTCAGCTCATCGTCGGAAATCAGATTGGCCAGAGCCATGGCGGCTGCCATCTTCATTTCCTCGTTGATGTCGGAGGCGCGGACATCGAAGGTACCGCGGAAAATGCCGGGGAATGCCAGAACGTTGTTGATCTGGTTGGGGAAGTCGGAGCGGCCGGTGGAGATGACGCGGGCGCCGCCTGCCTTGGCTTCGTCGGGGTAGATCTCGGGAACGGGGTTGGCGCAGGCGAAGATGATGGCGTCCTTGTTCATGGTGGCGACCATTTCCTTGGTGACCTGGCCGGGAGCGGAAACGCCAATGAACACGTCAGCACCCACCACCATGTCAGCCAGCTTGAAAGCAGCACCGGTCTGCTCCATGATGGAACCGATCAATGTACCCAGAATAATAACAATACCGATGGACGAGAATGTACCGGAGAAACCTGCACCGATAACATTTGCAATCTCACCCAGCGGAATACCGGCTACCAGCGCCAGCAGCAAAGAAACACCCATGATGGACAGGAAGGGATGTACCTTCCACTTGGAGATCGCAAGGATCATGATCACAATCGCAATAACGAATCCATCTGTTCTGCCTATGTATGTTTATACTAACACAGGATTTGACACAATTCAATCAGAACCTGCAAAAAGGAACAAAATCTTAGCACACATGACCCTTTACTGGCAGGCGGTTAGTCCTTCTCCAGAGGGACAGTGCCCCTCGGTTTACATAGAAATCT
>JAZSHO010000144.1:0-24834 GCA_045533345.1 Faecousia sp.
TGAAAACTAGTGATGGGGTAACCCACCGTGAGTTCGAATCTCACACTCTCCGCCAAAAAATGAGGCCACCATTCTGGTGGCCTCATTTTTTGGCTGTGTGAGATTCGAAGATTTAAATGCAACAGTCCGGTGGACTGCTGCTCGCCGACGGCTTGACGGCGGCGACTCCTTAATGTATCGAATCTCCACTCTCCGCCTTTTCCAGTCACAATTAATTCACATTCATTTTCACCCGATCACTTGCAGTATCCCGTTCATTTTTGTATAATATTTGATAATCTTTGTCTGCGAGGAAAATTTCTATGATCAAAACCATTCTGTTTGACCTGGATGGGACACTGCTACCCATGGACCAGGACATGTTCATTGAAGCATATCTATCCAAAATGGCAAAGAAGCTGGCGCCCCATGGCTATGACCCCGTGCTTCTGGTGAAAGCCATCTGGAAAGGTACCGGGGCTATGGTCGTCAATGACGGAAACGCCACCAATGAGGCAGTTTTCTGGAAAGTATTCTCCGGCATTCTGGGCCGGGATGCAAAATTGGATGAGCCGCTGTTCATTGAATACTATGAAAATGAATTCCAGAACGTGGCTAATGACTGCGGTTTCGATGCCCGGGCGGCGGAAGCCATCCGGGAAATTAAGAGTTTAGGCTATCGGATTGCCCTGGCGACCAATCCCCTCTTCCCTGCCATTGCAACCCTTAGCCGTATCCGTTGGGCGGGGCTGAATGCTTCCGATTTCGAATTGATCACAACTTACGAAAACTCCCGGCATTGCAAACCGAACCTGGAATACTACCGGGATATTCTGGAAATACTGAATCTCAAAGCAGAAGAATGCCTAATGGTCGGCAACGATGTGGGCGAGGATATGATCACGGAGCAGCTTGGTATGAAGGTATTCCTGCTGACTGACAATCTGATCAATAAGCAAAACACGGATATCTCCCGATATCCCCAGGGCAGTTTCCCGGAGCTGCTGAAATTCATCCGGGCATTGTGATATGTTGATTTATATTCTGGCTTGTCTGGTTCTGGTCGTTGTTTTCGGCGGTGCTTATTACGCCTATCGCATCGCTTTTTACTCCCCAGCCAAGGACCGGGAGCGGATTCCCTCCACCCAGAGCCCTCAGTACGATCCCTATCGTCCGGAAATGAAGCGGCTGTTCCATCAGTTGAATGATCGGCCCTGCGAGTTCGTTACCGTCACTTCTCATGACGGATTGACTCTTTCGGGACGGTATTACCATGTGGCTGACGGTGCGCCCCTGGATATTGCCTTTCACGGCTACCGCAGTTCCCCTCTGACGGACTTTTCCGGCGGCAGTGAGCTGAGCTTCCAGCTGGGACATAATCTGCTGCTGGTGGATCAGCGCTCCCACGGCAAAAGCCAGGGACGGACCATTACCTTTGGCATTAAGGAACGAAAAGATCTGCTGCAGTGGACGAAGTACGCCGTTGAACGGTTCGGTGAGGAGATTCCGATTCTGCTCTACGGTATTTCCATGGGTGGTGCCACGGTGCTGATGGCCTCCGGTCTGGAGCTGCCGAAAAACGTGAAGGGTATTATTGCCGACTGCCCCTACTCCTCCGCTATGGACATCATCCTGCATGTTGGTAAGAATATGCCTATTCCAAACTGGCTGATTCGTCCTTTTGTAAAGCTGGGAGCATTCGTATACGGCGGCTTTGATGTAGAGGAAACCGATGCACAGAAAGCTGTTAGAAATGCGAAAGTGCCAATTCTCATTATTCATGGAGAATCCGATGGATTTGTGCCGAAATATATGAGTGACATCGTGGCGGAAAATCCGAAACTGATCACTCGCTACACTTTTCCCAATGCAGAGCATGGGATCAGCTATCTGGTGGATACACCCCGTTACAAGCAGATCGTGACCGATTTTGTTCGGTCTGTCACATAAAATTGTCCCTCCGGATATTCCCGGAGGGACTTTGCTGTTAAAACGCGCCTTTGATCATTTTACCTTCCTTGGTGTAACCAAGCTCTTCCATAAGCTGTGCCATTTTACTTGTGGACTTGTCTACGTGGACAGGCTGTCCGAAGGTCTTACGAAGCCACTGAACACTCAATTCCTGCCACTGGGCAAAGGCAGGCTCCAGCATCTGACTGCTGCCGTCGGCAGTGACCTCATTGGCAAGGGAATAACCATGGGGGCCGTACTGGAAGATGTGCAGCTCATACTTCATACCAAGGTCGCTGTACTTCTTGGCAAGAGGCAACGCACCGAAGGTGGTAAGCATATCCTCTGCAGTGGCAGCAATGAACACGGGAGGGGCTTCCTTGGTAATGTGTGCAATCAAGTCATATTTGGCTGCATCCTCGTCGGTGACATCATCCTTACCCTCCAGCAGCTTCAGCATGAAGTCCGCACCGGGGATGTTGGGACAGGAAGTGGCAGGATAGCCCAGAATCATAGCATTGGGCTTGTTCTCGCCCAGAACGCCGGAGGAAAGGGCCAGATGGCCACCTGCGGAGAAGCCACAGACGGCGATTTTTTCGGGGTCAATGTTCCACTCCCGGGCATGTTCCCGGATATAGCCGATGGCCCACGAAACTTCCTTCAAAGGGGCAAAGCCTGCAGCCTGCCGGGCAACGGAGTATTTCAAAACAAAGGCATGGAAGCCGCGGGCCGCATAAGAAAGGGCCACCGGTTCCCCCTCCCGGGGAGAACAGTAAAGGTAACCGCCGCCGGGACATACCAGAATCGCAGGACGCTGAGCTTCCTGGCCCAGAGAGATTTCACAGTCCAGGATATAGCCCTCCAGAGTGGCTTCCGGATAGCCGGGAACGGTCATATGAATGGATTTCATTTGTATTCCTCCTATTTATGGTTGTTCAGATAAATAGTTGTCAGATATTTTAACCCATGTTCTGTCAGGTGTCACAGTTTGAGAATTATAAAACCAGTTACGTTTTTGTAATCCTATAAGCATCGTATCCGACTCAAAATATATATCAATAATTGCATTAGAGCCTACTGGTTGTCCTCCCGCCAATTTTGTAAGATTGTACATTGAAACAAGTTTACCCTCTTCATCAAAGACAAACTCTTTCCAATATACCTCGCCTAAATGATATGAATATCTTATTAAATCGTCACCAACCTGAGTTAAGTATCCAACGCACTGATTGTCGTCATCGGATACATGAATTTCAACCAATGATTTAGTATCTTGATCCATCTGCCATTCCCAAGTGCCTTTTAAAAATGCCTTTGTTCGGGTTTTCATGTTTTCTTGGTTATATGCAGTTAGGTTATTTAGCAGTTCACCCTCAGACAGTTCATCAATAACTTCATCCAAAAACAGAAATGCATCATAGTCAAAATCATTACAATGGTCAGTTATGATTTCAAGTGCCAATACAATCGGTGCACCATTCATTTTAGCATATTCCGAATATGCTTCTGCATCTGCATTGTCAAAAGTATTTGTAAATACACGTTCCCAGGATTCCATAACTATTTCATCATCGGAATAGTGTTCATCAGCACCAATTAACTGAAGAACCGAATCATAATCATCAGCGGCGAAAGCAATGTTCGCCTTCGAATACGCAAGCATATCAAGACATTCCGGATCATCATCGGATTTGTTTTCCAAAAGCTTGACAACAGTTTGGTAATCCTTACCTTCATAGGAAATAACCGCCTGTGAAAAAGTCAGCATATCAAGAAGTTCCGGATCATCTGTCGTTTCACCTTCCATAACTGACACAACATCTGCATATCGCTTTTCAGAGTACGCAAGCTTCGCTTCCTTCTCCTGTTTCGACTCACAGGCGCACAAGGAAAGTAGAAGCATTATTGCGCAGATACACACCACGATTCTTTTCATATCCTTCTCTCCTTTTGTATCCTTTGGATATTGCCGCTCCATTAGTGGCAGATAAGAAACGGATTGCCACACCAGTGTGCGCACTGGTTCGCAATGACATTTTCTTACATTATAATAATAGTCAACATATTATCAATTTCAATGAATTTATGGGCTGCTGCATCATGCAGCAGCCCCTTATAATTTTGATTAACCGCCCAGATTGCGCAGGAATGCCTGCTTCTTCTCGGCGCCGTATTCGGCGTACTCGCAGGACTGTAGCTTGCCGAAACCGACAGCGATAGCCTCGTCCCAGCTTTCTTTCTCATGGTTGACCAGGATGGGATAGTAGTGAACGCCATTCTTCTCCGCAGCATCGCAGTCGCCGGGAGCATCCCCTACCATGACCACCTTATTGACATCGTAGCCGAACTTCAGCATCTCGGCAATACAGGCAGCCTTGGAGCCGATGTCCTGGGCCAGAACGATGTCGGTATGCTCCAGCAGACCGAACTTGCCCCACTCTTCCTCAACCGCATCCCGGTTGGCAGAAGAAACCATGGCAACGTCAGCAAACTGATGGGCTGCAGCCAGGCCTTCCTTAGCACCGTCGTAGGGAACCTTCAGTGCTTCGTCCAGTTCCACGATGGCAGCGTTAACTGCCTTGGACCAGGAAAGGGCCTTTTCCAGAACCAGCTTGGCATCGGAGTCCGTTGCCTCAGCAGCAGCCTTGGCAACACCGTCATTGCTCAGCGCCGGAGCGGTATCTGCCCAGTGCTGCAAAGCTTCAATGCCGGTGATCTTGGTATACTTCTCGTTAATCTCACCCAGAGCCATAGCCAGACCCTTGAAGCGGTTGATGCCGCGGGTCATGGAGAACAGGTTGATCACGTTCCAGCGGTCCAGGATCTCCTCTTTCCATGCTTCCAGGCCCCACTCGGTGACCATGCAGGGGCCGAAGCAATGGAAATGTTTGCAGTTCATGGTATCCATGACGCAGCCGTCCGAGTCCACGCAGACCAGGTAGTCATGCTTCTTGACAAAAGAATCAAAAATGGACATTTTGTTCCTCCGAAATTACATATGGGTATCCCACATACCGCAGTAGGAGTCGATGGGGTCGGTGCCCTTGAAGGCCTCGGGGCCGGTCAGCAGAGCTTCTACCAGAGCGTCCATGGTGTCCTCGTTGGAGTCGTAGGCGTTGATGTAGGTGCGCAGCATGGGGGTGTCGGCCAGCATGGTGGGCTTGTTCACGGAGATACCCACAACGGGAACTTCATGGACGTACCAGGGAATTTCACCGCCGCCCTTGGACATACCGAAGACAGGATGGCCGTTGGCAACATCAAAGAAGGAAATAACAACGTCCATGCCGGAAACGAAGTCAGCAATGGCGTTCTTACCAGCGAAGTACAGGTTCAGATTGAAGGGCTTGCCGGCGGCAACTTCCTTCATCATCTTGTCCAGGGGGCTCTCATAGATGAAAGCTTCGAAGCCCTTGGCATTCAGCTTCTCGCAGAAGCGCTCCACGGGAGACTTCTTGCCCTTACCGCCGCCCATAGCGATGGCAGCCAGCTTGGCCATGGGGCTGTCGGGTCCCTTGATATTGACGATCATGACACGCTTGGTCTTCTCGGGATTCAGAGGCAGAGCATCCTGATCCTTGTACTTAACCAGAGTCAGGCAGTCCTTGGAGATCTGGCCGGCATAGGTCTTGTATTCGGGGTTCTGCAGAGCAGCTGCCAGCTCTTCGTCGGTGCCGCACAGAGCTTCCTTGGCGATCTTGTGCATACCCTTGGAGGCCTTCAGACCCAGGATTCTGGTCAGAGCTTCCACAATGCGCTCTTCGCTGATGATGCCGGTCTTGTAAGCATTCAGCATGGTGGCGAAGTCTTCTTCGGGATCATTGAAGAACAGGAACATATCGCAGCCGGCGTTGATGGCAGCGGGCAGCATATCGGCACGCTTCATCCGGTTGGTCATGCCCACCATGTGAGAAGCATCAGTGACCACCATGCCGTTGAAGCCCAGCTTATCGCGGAGCAGGCCGGTCATGATCTCGGGGCACAGGGTACCGGGCATCATTTCGTCCATGGTGATATCGGGGTTCAG
This sequence comes from Faecousia sp., assembly GCA_045533345.1. Taxonomy (GTDB): domain Bacteria; phylum Bacillota; class Clostridia; order Oscillospirales; family Oscillospiraceae; genus Faecousia. The sequence continues at coordinate 5,957 of JAZSHO010000144.1, forward strand.
TTCCTTCATGTACTCGGGCATCATGATGTGACCGCCCATGACAGCTTCCATGCCGCCGTCAATCAGAGTCTTGTAAACATGGCCGTAGGTAGCCATCCACTTCTCGAAGCCGAAATGGTTGATGTTGTTGGACATGTGGGCATCACGGTAGTCCTGGCCATTGCCGGGGAAGTGCTTGGCGCAGCAGAACACGCCTTCGGTCTCGTGGAGGCCGTCCATGTAGGCCTTACCCATGGTGGCAACCAGCTCATGGTCGTTGCCGTAAGCACGGGCCAGAGTTTCTTCACATTCCCAGTTGTAAGTAATGTCCACAACAGGAGCAAAGGCCATGTTGCAGCCGGTAGCCTTGATCTGAGCGCCGGAAACGCGGCCCATGTTCTGTGCATACTCAGGCTTTCTGGTTGCACCGATCTTGATCTGGTTGGCAACAAAGGTTCCGTCGGGGCAAACGCCGTTGCCGCCCTGCTCGGGGTTACAAGCAATGAAAACAGGGATCTTGGCATACTTCTGCAGCAGGCGGTTCTGGTTCAGAACCATCTGGCCGGGCATACCGTTGTAGCGGCAGCCACCCAGGTGGTACTTCTCCATCAGTTCCTGCAGGTACTCTTCGCTATTGCCGGCAGTCAGCTGCCAGAACAGCTGGCCAACCTTCTCTTCGTCGGTCATGGAAGCGATGGTGTTTTCAACCCATGCGATGTCTTCATCGCTGAGGTAATAGGGCTTTGCTCTTAAATCAACCATTTTTTTCACGTTTCCTTTCAAATTTAGCTTAGAAAACTGCGTTCCAATCTGCAGTTTACACAGAATCAAACATACTATATCAAATTTCATTGTATTTTGCAACAGAAAACCCTGCTTTTCAGCGTCCAAATTGTGAATATTTAACATCTCCACAAAAAGTGCCGATAAATCTATATCCTTGCACTGTGTCTTGAGAATTGAAAGAAACCGTGTTATAATATAAAAAAAGTAAAAGGATGGATGATTATGGAACCAAAAGCGATTTTATTCGATTTGGACGGCACTCTGACAGATTCCGGTGAGGGAATCATCAACTGCGCCCGGCTTGCGCTGGAGCATTTCGGACTTCCTCTGCCCACCCGGGAAGAAATGCGTGTTTTTGTGGGGCCTCCCCTCCACGAAACCTTTATGAAATTCGGTGTTCCGGCAGATAAAGCCGATGAGGCTATCGAAGTTTACCGCAGCCGGTATATTCCTATCGGCAAATTTGAAAACTATCCCTACCCGGGTATTCCCGAGTTGCTGGAATCCTTGGTGTCCCATGGTCACCGTCTGTATGTGGCAACGTCCAAGCCCGAGCCTATGTCTGTGGAGATTCTGGAGCATTTTGGCCTTGCCAAGTACTTCACCAAAATCTGCGGAGCTTCCTTCGACAAATCCCGCAGCACAAAGGATGCGGTCATTGCCTACTTGCTGAAGGAAACCGGTGAAGCCCGCAACATGATTATGGTGGGCGATACAAAATTTGATATTCTTGGGGCCAAGATTCATGGAATTCCCGCCATTGGCGTGGCCTGGGGCTACGGAGAAGTAAAGGATATGGTGGATGCCGGTGCAGCCGGTATCGCATATACCACCCAGGAATTGATGGAATTTTTGGAAAACTAACAAAACAGGGCAGCTGCTTTTGCAGCTGCCCAAATTTTATGCATCTTTCAAGTGCTCCCGTAAATATTGTCTGGATTGTTCCTGGTCCAGATGCAATACCATAGAAATTTCGCTGACCAGCAGTTTTTCCGCGTCCCGGAGGAAATTTTCATCGCACAGGTGAACCTTTTTCCCGGCGGCTTGCTGCGCCGCTTTATGCTGATACAGGGTATACACCATATTCAAAAGCTTCTGACGGTCACCGCTGCCGATCAGTTCCCGGTAGGTCTGTTTCCGCTGATTCTCATCCCGGATCCATCCGTCTTTGTGGATCTCATCGGATTGAAGCAGCATCTCCAATTCTTCTCTGGTCAGCATATGCCGCAGTTTCCCCATGGCAATGGGGTTATGGGTAGGCAAAAGAAAACGGGCGCTCCCCTGTCCTATGGGTTCCAGAGCCAAATAGACTACATTACGCTTATCAATAATACGCGTTTCCTGCCCAACCACACAGCATACACCGTGGCTGCCGTACACAACCTTATCTCCAATCTCAAACATTTCCACAACCCCCATGATCCACAGCCGCCGTACATTCGAACTAGGTTTATTATAGCACAGCTTTTTTCTCTTTGCATGTGGGGAAAACGCCGAATTTTCAGGGTGATTCTTGTGTTTTTCGTGCGCAAAAATACTGCCGCAGCTTTCGCTACGGCAGTAATGATCAAACCTGTTCGACTTTAATGGTGTTGGTGTTGCCATGTTCACCGTTGATGGGGCCGCCGGTAATAACAATGTTGTCACCGGGCTGCAGATCCAGCACTTCAATGGTGGATTTCTTGGCATAGTAGAACATGACATCCATGCTGGGGAACTCCTCCGCCATAACAGGCGTAACGCCCCAGCTCATGGAAAGACGGCGCCAAATTTTCCGATCGGTGGTCATACCGATGATATTCACAGGAGTACGGAAACGGCTGACCAACATAGCGGTTTTGCCGGAAACAGAGCAAACCACAATGGCCTTGGCCTTCATATCGATGGCCATGGAACAGACCGCGTGGGAAATGCAGTCCAGATTGTTTTCTCCCACATATTCCGTGGACAGGAAACGCTGCTTATAGTCGGTGTGCTGCTCGGTATATTCGGCGATCTGTGCCATGGCCCGGACAGCTTCCACGGGATACTTGCCCGCAGCGGATTCGCCGGAGAGCATCACGCAGGAGGTGCCATCGTAGACGGCGTTGGCCACGTCGGAGATCTCTGCACGGGTGGGACGGGGATTCTGGATCATGGATTCCAGCATTTCCGTAGCAGTGATAACACGCTTGCCCATCATGCGGCAAACCTTGGTCAGCTTCTTCTGAACTGCGGGAACCTCCACGAAGGGAATCTCCACACCCAAATCACCTCGGGCGATCATAACGCCGCTGCAGTTTTCGCAAATTTCCACCACATTGTCCACGCCGGAACGGTTTTCGATCTTTGCGATGATTTCAATGTCATTTCCGCCGTTTTCATCCAGAAGCGCACGGATATCCAACACATCCTGAGCAGTGGAAACGAAGGATGCAGCCACATAGTCCACGCCGTGGGCAATGCCGAAGATCAAATCCTGCTTATCCTGCTCACTGAGGTAGGGGCCGGACATGACCTTATTGGGGAAGGACATACTCTTACGGTTGCTCAGGGTGCCTCCAATGAGGCACTTGCAGCGAATGTCACTGCCGGAGATCTCCTGAACTTCAAACTTGACCATGCCATTGTTGACGGTTACGATGTCACCGGGCTTCAAGTCCTTGTTCAGTTCCTTGTAGTTGACGCTGACTCGGGCTTCATCCCCTTCCACCTCATCCACGGTGAAGGTAAAATCAGCGCCCTCGGAAATGGTCACAGCACCATTGACGAAGGTCTTGATGCGGTATTCGGGACCCTTGGTATCCAGCATAATGGCAATGGGCAGATCCAGCTTTTCCCGAACACGCTTGATCAGTTCGATTTTCTTCTCATGCTCCGGATAAGTGCCGTGGGAAAAGTTCAGCCGGGCAACATTCATGCCCGCCAGGCACATTTGGGTCAGTACTTCTTCGTTTTCACTGGCGGGGCCAATGGTGCAGATAATTTTTGTTTTTCTCATAGGTTATCTCCTTATTCGTAACGCCCGAAGGCAGATCTTTGGTTAATTTACATTATTTATTCTATCATAAACTGTTTAATTCGTCAATGTAATCGTTTACATTTTCTTAGAATGTCATTTCCACACGATAATGCCGAAGCCAGAAATCCAGCTGAAGCAGGTACGCCATAATCTGGGGCTTTCGCATAAGCTGGCCATACCAGGGCCAGGGCGATTCCCGTTCCAGCAAAGGTTTGATTTCCTCCCGCCGTACCAGGTGGAACAAAGGCGCTTCCCTCTCCTGCAGCAAATTTTCCATTATGGCGGAAATCAGCTGTTCATATCTAGGGTCAAATGTTTTGGGATAGGGACTTTTTTTCCGGTACAAAACTTCCTCCGGCAGAAGGCCTTCCATGGCTTTCCGGAGCAGCCCCTTCTCCTTCCCTTGATAATCCTTGTACCCCCAGGGAACGCTGTATAGGTACTCTGCAATCCGATAATCGCAGAAAGGCACACGCACTTCCAGTGAGGTATACATACTCATGCGGTCCTTCCGGTCCAGCAGGGTCTGCATGAACCAGCGGAAATTCAGATTCATCATTTCTTTCATCCGCCGTTCCTGGGAGGAATTTTCCGGGAGAATGTCACTTTCCCGGCAGGTTTTGTTATAGACTTCCATGACAAAGGCTTCTGCGTCGATTTTCACATTTGGTGACAGGATTCTGATTCGGTCCTGGGTATTCTGAGCCCAGGGGAAGCCCTCCAGAGCCCGAATCTCCGGGTCCCGATACCAGGGATATCCTCCGAAAATCTCGTCAGCGCACTCACCGGAAAGGGCCATCTTCACATCCTTGCGTATTTCTTTGCAGAATGCCAGCAAGGAAAAATCCACGTCGGCCATACCGGGCAAATCCCGTGCTATGGTAGCTTCCTCCAAGTGGGCTGCCAAGTCCTCCGGGGTCAATACCGTCCATCGGTGTTCCGTATCCAAAGTCTTTTGCATCAAGCGGATGTAAGAACTGTCCGTATTGGGCTGGAATTTGTTCTGTTTAAAAAATTTATCGTTATTCAGATAGTCCACAGAAAAGGTTTTGAGCCGTTCTCCCCTGTTGGCCATCTCTCCGGCACAGATGGCGGTAATGATACTGGAATCCAGGCCACCGGACAAAAAAGTGCCGATGGGAACATCGGATACCATCTGGCGGCGGATGGCATCCGTTACCAGAAAGCGAATCTTATCAACCGTTTCGGCGAAGCTGTCAATATGTTCTCTATCCAGCAGCTTCCAGTATTGGTGGGTTTGCAGTTTTCCGGATTCATAGACAGCACAGCATCCCGGTTCCAATTCGTGAATATCTTTGAACACACCGCTTCCCGGAAGTCGCCCGGGACCCAGCAGAATCAATTGAGAAGCTCCCGTTTCATCCAGTCGGGCAGTTACGCCGGGATAGCGCAGAATGGTCTTCATTTCCGAAGCAAACAGCAAGCCCCCATGGTGAATGTTATAAAACAGCGGTTTTACACCGATTCTGTCCCTGGCAAGAAACAGCCGCTGTCTCTCATGCTCCCAAACGGCAAAAGCAAAAATACCGTTGAGGCGTTCCAGACAGCTTTCCCCGAATTCCGCGTAAGTATGAAGCAGGACCTCCGTGTCGGAATGGCTTAGAAACCTATGCCCCAGTTTTTTCAATTCTTTGCGAAGTTCTTCTGTATTATAAAGCTCCCCGTTGTAAACCAGGGTATAGTTCATTCCGTTCCACTTTAGTTTCATGGGCTGTTTTCCGCCAACGGGGTCAATGATCGCCAGCCGGGCATGAAGCAAAGCACAGTCGTTTTCCTGAAAAATTCCACAGCCATCCGGACCACGGCGCTTCATGGTTTCCAGAAGAGATTCCAGCACCTCACAGGACGTATTCAGTCCCAGAATACCCGCAATCGCACACATTGGATCACCACTCCTTTCTTTACCACATATTCTATGCATGGATCATTTTTTGGTGTACATACTAGCAATGGTGATGCAAAATGAAAAACGGAAAAGAAATTCTCACTTCCCTGCTGAAAACCACCCAGATGGGGCAGGTGGGAATCCGCAGTGTTCTGGATACCAGCATGCGTCCGGGCCTGAGAAAGGCCCTGGAGTCCCAGCTGCGGGAGTATGATTCCATCGAAACCGAAGCCCATTCCATTGCCTCCCAGCGGGGTTGGGAGCTTCGGGAGCTGGACCCGGCGGTACGGATGATGTCCGACATGATGACCCGGATGAAGCTGAACGGGAAAAATACCGATTCCAAAATTGCGGACATGATGATCCAGGGCAATACCCGCGGAATGATCAAGGGGCTGAAAAACATCCACCAGTTTGCGGATTCGGATGACCAGATCAGCACCTTGTCCCAAAAGCTGCTGGATTGTGAGGTTGCCAACATTCGGCAGATGCAGGGATTTCTGTGAGTGCGGCGTGTGGAGAATGAAGAAATTCATTCTTCACACTTTTTCCCGTTCCCGCATACAATACTGGAGAACGTGAAAGGAGGTTTGCCAATGAGCGCCACTGGCTACATAACCGTAAGGGCTTACACCAGCACTGCCCAGTTTCCTCTGCAGAATGTGGCCATCGCAGTCACAGCCAGCGACGGAACAGCCATTGCCATGCGGCTGACTGACCGGAACGGTCTGATTACCCCCATTGAAATTCCGGTTCCGGACAAAGCCGAAAGTCTTTCTCCCGATCCGGGAGAACAACCTTTTGCCGTTGTGAATCTTTACGCCCGGCTGAAGGGTTATGAACAGGTGGAGTCGGAAAATCTTCAGGTTTTCGCCGATACCACCACCAATCAGAATCTGGAGATGATTCCCCTGGCAGAGTTTCCCCAGCAATGGGACCAGAGTGTGATTTTCGACACACCTCCCCAAAATCTTTAGGAGGTGACCCATGCCCCCTGTAATCCCCTACATTCCCCAGCGAATCACGGTGCATTTGGGACCGCCCAGTTCCAGCGCCCAGAATGTGACCGTCAGTTTTATCGACTACGTAAAAAATGTCGCATCCAGCGAAATCTACCCCACCTGGGATGAAGCCGCTCTCCGGGCCAATATTTTGGCTATCGTGTCCTTTGCCTTAAACCGGGTTTATACAGAGTTTTACCGAAGCCGGGGGTATCCCTTTGACATTACAAATTCCACTGCCTATGACCAGTTTTTCGTCAATGGGCGAAGCTATTTTTCCAACGTATCCCGGATTGTGGATGACCTGTTCAATGACTATCTGCGCCGTCCCGGCTTTGTGGAACCCCTGGCGGCAAAATTCTGCAACGGAACCACCGTTACCTGTGAGGGTTTAAGCCAATGGGGAAGCGAGAATCTGGCCCAGCAGGGTTACACCTCCACCCAGATTCTGCGAAGCTATTACGGCAATGTGGAAATCGTGAACAACGCCCCCATACAGGGAATTACGTCCTCTTATCCAGGCTCGCCTCTGCGCCGGGGAACCACAGGACCCAGTGTCGTGACCATTCAGGTGGAGCTGAACCGGATTTCCCAGAATTATCCCGCAATTCCGAAGATTGCATCTGTGGATGGGATTTTCGGTGCCCAGACGGAGGCAGCTGTTCGGAAATTCCAGGAAATTTTTAATCTGACCGTAGATGGTGTAGTTGGTCGCGCCACCTGGTATGCACTGGTACGTTACTATATCGCCGTGACACGGATGGCGGAGTTGAGAAGCCAGGGACAGCGGTTCTACGCAAACTCCTGGGCTACCACGAATCCAATCCAGCAAGGAGATCGTGGTGTAAAGGTTGAGCATCTGCAATACATGCTCAGCGTGCTTTCTGAATATATTCCCGAAATTCCGGCAGTTTCCGTTGACGGAATTTTCGGTGCCGGAACCCGCGCTGCTGTCATTGCTGCCCAAAGACGGTTCAATCTGCCCCAGACAGGGATCGTGAATGCGGTCACCTGGGATGAAATCTATGATCAGTTTTCCGGAATTGAAACCACCTCCTGGCGGGATCCGGAAAATTTCCCCTACACCTCTGCCATAATCAGCGGCACCGCGCCCAGAGCCAGGTATTCCCAGTCCACCACCATGACCCAGTTCCCCGGACGGGATCTTCGTTCCGGGAATCAAGACCCCGTCAGACAGGAGGCACCCAGATGAGACCAACGGAATCCTTTCTTGGCCAGCCCATCAGAAGTCTGCAAACCATGCTGCGTGTCATTGCAGAAGATGATCCCAGTCACAAGACGCTGGTCCCCGATGGAATCTACGGCCCGGAAACCATGTCTGCTGTGACCATTTTTCAGCGAAAGCACGGTCTGCCCGTTACCGGAGTCACAGATCAGAGAACCTGGGAGGCCATCGTTGAGGCCTACAATCCCGCTTTGGTTCGGATCGATGAGGCGTTTCCTCTCAACATTATTCTCAATCCCCGGCAGGTGATCCGAAAGGGGGAACGGCATCCTAACCTGTATCTGGTACAGAGTATGCTGACTGTCCTCTCCCAAATTTATGAAAGCATCATTGCCCCGGACCATACGGGGCTTTTGGATGAAGCCACCTCCGATGCATTGGCCTCTTTTCAGCGACTCAGCGGACTGCCCATGACAGGGCATCTGGATAAGCATACCTGGAAGCATTTGGCGCTGCAGTATCCTCTTGCCGCAAATTTATATCAAAGCAAAGCGTAATTATGTACAGTTTTTAAACTTTTCCGGTTCGACAGCTTTCCGCTGGATAATCCTTTTACCGGATTTATAATAGTTCCATTGTGGCGGTTTTCGCATACTGCCTGCGGAGGAAATGTACATGTTCATCAAAAGCTGGAAAAAGGAAATATTCACCATCCCAAATTTGCTGAGTCTGTTCCGACTGGCGCTGATTCCGGTATATATGACCGTTTACATGGAAGCCAGAGAGCCGGCACAATACTATACTGCCGGAGGGATTCTGGCCGTTTCCTGCATGACCGATGCGATAGACGGTCAAATCGCCCGGCACTATAACATGATCTCTACCCTTGGAAAAATTCTGGATCCTTTGGCGGACAAAATTACCCAGCTTACCGTGACCGTCTGTCTGTCGGTGAAATATCCGCCCATGCGGCCTGTGCTGTTTTTGTTTGTGATCAAGGAGCTGTTTCAGCTGATAGCCGGTGCAGTTCACCTGCGCAAGGGGAAAATGCTCCCGGGTGCCCTGCTGGCAGGTAAGGTTTGTACCACGGTGCTGTTTCTCAGTCTGATTCTTATGGTTTTCTTTCCTGTATTGCCTATGCAGACTGTCAAAACCGTTGCCATTGTGGATACCGTATTTTTAATCATTTCTTTTGTCAGCTATATATTTGCCTATATCGGAAAAAATGCCAGAGTAGAGAAGCTGGATCAGGAATAAACAACGCCGCTGCGCTTGCTCGCAGCGGCGTTTCTATAAAAAATGCAGCGGTTCACACGGAACCGCTGCAAACATTTTTCCTCTTCCTACGGCATGTGATCTGTCACGGGTACGCCGTCGGGTCATCCGCAGATATTTCCACGGCATCGGGTTCCCCCACCACATCCGTTCTGTACCTTTAGTATACCAGAAAGCCATGACGATTGATGAAGAAACCTTGAATAGAGCGAAAAGAAAGTATAGACAAATTCTTACATAGGATAAATATTGCTGACCAGAAGCAGCAAAGGCAATACCAATGTGAAAATACTCACTGCCCAGGGATAAATCGCTTTCCGGGAGCAGAACATCATCACAAGGCAGCAGCCGGTGATGACCATCGGCCCAAGAACAGCCAGTTCCCGGCTGACAACATAAGCAAACTCTCCGGTGGACTGGAGGCCGATGCCTACCTTTTCCGGAAGATTCTTCATATTATAGACAGCCAGCTTCAGACCATAATACACCACAGGAATGGCCATAAACACCGCACGAAGCCGATAGATGACCATGACAATGACACCAATGACATTTTTTATCTTCGTATAAACAGAGCCGGTGGTATTGGCAGCAGATTTCAGACTGTCAACGAACCCATTCCAGCTTTCTTTTACATTTGCAGTATTTCCCATACTCCACCTCCGGAGGGAATTGTTTTTCTAATCATAGCACAATGACGCACATCTTGCAAGATGCCATATGGATGAGAAAAGAGAATTACGAAAGTCTTAATAGTCCGTTTTATTGTACCATATCCTTTGTATACTGTGGTTACAAACAAAACAAAGGAGGTCCTTACAATGAAACACGCCATCCACAATTCCACTCTGAGCATCCATAAGTCCCGGGCACCCCAGTATCCCGGTGCCGCCGATGACCGTTACTTCGCAGCCAAAGCCCTGGACATCCTTACTGCCATTGTATCCGGCATGGGCATGATCACCGCCATGCTCTTCCTGCTGACCTTGAGTTAACCCTTCACATTATCCCGGTACAGCATGGCAAGACCCTTCAGAAGCAGATTCTTATCGTAAATTACAGGGGTCTTGCACATGGGAATCACAAACTTTGCGATGCCGCCAGTGACCACCACCGTAGCTTTCTGGCCCAGCTCCGCTTCCATCCGCTCCACCATGCCATCCAGCATGCAGGCTGCGCCCAGCATAATGCCGCTGCGCATACAGTCGATGGTATTGCGGCCGATGGCACGCTTGGGCTGGTCCAGCTGCAGGCCGGGCAGCAGCGCTGTCCGGTCTGTCAAGGCGTCCATGGAAATCTTTACACCGGGGCTGATGCTTCCGCCGATGAAAGCACCGGTAGCATCCAGCACCATCATGGTCGTTGCGGTACCCATATCCACCACGATCAGCGGAGGCTTATGTTCCCGCAGGGCAGCCACACTGCCCACCACCAGATCTGCACCGGTCTGGGAAGGATTCTCGATCTTAATATTAAGGCCGGTTTTCAGTCCGGGACCAACCACAAGAGCCTGCTTGCCCGTCAGCTTGATCATGGCGGTTTTCACGGAGTTCAGCACCTGGGGAACCACGGAGGCAATGATAGAACCTTCAATCTCCTCTGCTTTGACACCGTAAACCTCAAGGATCATTTTTAGATCGATGCAGTATTCGTCAGAAGTTTTGGTGGTATCGGTGCGCAGGCGGGCTTCGAAAACAATGTCATTGCCCCGGATACCGCCAATGACCAGATTGGAATTGCCAATATCTACTGCCAGAATCATACCATTTCCTCCAATTCCCGCTGTCCAATCAGATAGCAGTCTGTAATTTTTCCGTTGTTTACTTCAATGATGCCTGCGCTGCCCCCGTAGGAGCCGGCGCTGCCGGGATTCAAAACCCAGAGGCCGTCTTCCTCCCGGTAACATTCCGCCTGGTGGGTGTGACCGTAGAGGGCCGCAGCGGCACCGGCTTCCCGGGCGTCCCGGATCAAGGTTCCGGTATAGAATTTTACGTTATGCTTATGCCCATGGGTCATGTATAGCTTCACGCCCAGAACCGGCAGAATGAGAATCTCGTGAGCGCCAATGGGGGCCCGATAGCGGTCGCAGTTGCCCGGCACCTGGAAAAAGGGAATCCGGGGGAATTCTTCTGCCAGCACTTCCCCATCGTCAAAATAATCACCCAGATGGATCATGGCATCCGGCTTGATTTTGGCGGCAGCCCGGAACATGAAGCTTAACGCAGAATGGGAATCGGAGAAAACGAGAATTTTCATAGTGTTCAAGCATCCTTTATTGTTAGCTGAATCCGATTATAACATACATTCCAAAAGAATTCTACTGTTCCCGACTGACCTCCCGGAAAAATTTCCGTTTTTCCGAGGGGGTACAGCCATAGATTTCTTTAAAATGCCGGCTGAGCATCTTCGGGTCCTTAAAACCGTGCCGCTCCGCGATCTCCCCGATGGGATCTTCACTGATCTCCAGCTCCCGGCACACTGCTGTGGCCCGAACCTGATAAAGATACTGGATATAGCTGATGCCCATATTTTTCTTAAACAAACGGCAGAAGTATTCCTTGTTTAAGCCCATGGCATTGGCCGCCCCATCCAGAGTCAGATCTTCCCCGTGATGCAGGTGGGTGTATTCCAGAATGGGTTCCAGACGGGTCATGTCGCTGCGCAGCAGCTTGCTTTCCTCCAGTGCCAGAGACTGAGAAAAATGCTGCACAAGAATTGCCGCTGCATCAAAGAGCCGGGCCTGCCGCTCCAGTTTGGACGCTGGGGTCGCCTCATCCTTGTGATTCAGAATTTCCTGCATATGGACGCGGAGCTTTTCATAGGCTTCGCGCTTTTTCATATTCTCAGAGTCGTGGGCCAGCGAAAACCGCAGCTGATCAAAATCCGGAACAAACCGGCACATGGCGCTGGGCAAAATATGTACCACCAGATACACCGCATCCCGGCTGCAGCGGGTCTCATGAACCTCGTGGCTGTTGATCAAGTACAAGTCACCGGGCTTTGCGTGAATGGTCGAATTTGCAAATTTGCAAGTTACCTTGCCTTTCACAAACAAAAGCAGCTCCACGGCCTGATGCCAGTGTGGGGGTGTGTAGGCGCTGAGGTTATTTTCATATTTAATGCCGAACCCGGTATCATCCAGGTTGGTTAACAACTTATGTTGGTAGTTTTGCACAAGTGTCGTCCTTTCTTCACAGGAATCGCAATTCATGCTTTGTTCATAATGTTAATATCCACCATAAGAAAGTCAATTATACCACTTTTTCCCTGGTTGTCAAGGTGCTATAATAACCACACTTCAAGGCGAGGCCGAAACCACGTGCCCCTTGCAAGTCAGAGAAAGAAAAATTTCACAGCGGGCTTTCCGCCCTATATAAAAAGGAGGTATTTGACTATGTCTGAGAAGCATTCTGTTAAGAAGTACTTCGCCGAGATGCTGGTTGAGTACGGCAAGGTTCTCGATATGGAAGGTCGCACCTGGCGCTTTTGAGAACACTAGAGTAAGAGTCACCACACCCCGGACGGTTTTCCGTCCCGAACCAACAGGAGGTATTTTATTATGACCAAGATGAAGCAGTTTTTCGGCGAGATGTTTGCTGAGTACGGCAAGATTGTCGAGATGAACGGTCGTACCTATCGTTTCTAAGGTATGATTCCCGGCTGTCCACCCTATGGTGGGCAGCCATTTTTTATGCACTTTTTTCAACGATCCGCATATACATATTCTGAAGAAAACTCTAGGAGGCGGTTTTATGCCGAAGAATGAAGTTCCGTTATCCATGGAAGATATCATGAAAATCGCTGCCAGTCCGGCTGGACAGCAGCTGATACAGCTTTTACAGCAAAGTAATAGGGATGCCATGCAAACGGCTGCTCAGAAAGCGGCAGCAGGTGATGTTGCCTCTGCAAAGCAGGCCATTTCCGGTCTGTTGCAGGACCCGCAGGTGAAAAAGCTTTTGGAACAGCTGGGGAGGTAAATATGGAACAAATGGAAGAAAAACTGAATTCCATCCTCAGCAATCCCCAAATGATGCAGCAGATCATGTCTATGGCCCAGGCATTGGGGCAGCAGAATCCGCCAAAGGAGGAAACCGCACCCGCTCCCCTTCCCAATATCGATCCCCGGCTGCTCAGTCAAATTTCTTCCTTTGCGGGGCAAAGCAATACCAGCAAGGAGGAGCAGGCACTTTTGCATGCCCTTTCCCCCTATCTTCGCCGGGACCGGATTATAAAGTTAGAAAAGGCCATGCGGGCCGCAAAAATGGCCAGATTTGCCTCCGGCTTCCTAAATGCCGGGGGATTACAGCTTCTGACAGGCAGGTGAGACCATGTATAACCGTTATGTACCCCAGGCTGACGGCTCTTTCCAGCGATGTCGGGTGGCAGAGGAACCGCCAAAACAAGAAACGCCTCGCAAGGAGCCCATCCATTCTCCTCCGGAGCAGGAAACCTGTTCCCCGACTCCCCCGCCGAAGCAATCCCAGCATCGGAACTGTCCGCGGCAAATTCCCCGTCCACCCAGGCAGGATCACAGGCAGGAACCTCAAAACGGCAGCGTCCTTCACTTTCTGAGGCATTTGCTTCCCAGGGATTTTGATACCGGGGATTTACTGGTAGTGGTTCTTCTGTTACTTATGTCCGGTGACTGCCAGGAAGATCAGAACACCGCACTGTTAACTCTGGCGCTTTATTTGTTTATGTAGCTTAAGAAAAGCTTCATTTGCTTTCTGCGTATTGTTTTGCTATAATGTGACACAATACGACAGGAGGAAGCAGTATGGCACTGAAACAAAAGAAATGGCTTTATTGGATCTCAGGCGCAGTTGGCGGATGTCTGCTCATCCTGCTGATCATGCTGCTTTACCGAGGAAATGCTGAGTATGGGTTTGCCAGAGAAGTAAGCGCTCAGGAAAAAGACCTGCGGTTGGAAATGGTATTCACCGCGGAAAGCTGGCTGGGAACACTGGAGGGTTTTGCCAATCATGAACAGCTTGTGCAGCTCTACAATTCCCACGAACCTCTGGCCCAGGGGTATGAAATGACCGTAGACGATAATTGGTGTGCTGCTTTCGGCAGCGTCATTGCCATACAGACCGAAAACACGGATATCATCCCCACAGAATGCGGCTGTCAGCGGCAGATCGGCCTTTGGCAGGAGCTGGGACGGTGGGAGGAAAAGGACAATTACATTCCCCTCCCCGGCGATTACATTTATTATGCCTGGGACGAAGGCTGGGATTTGGGAGACTGCACCGGCTGGGCCGATCATGTTGGTATTGTCGTCGGTACGGCCTGGCCTTTTATCAAGGTCATTGAAGGAAACTATGGTGATCAGGTGGGATATCACACCGTTTTCATTGGAGATTATCAGATCCGGGGCTATGGACTGCCGGATTACAGCGCAAAATAACAAACTGCCCGTGGATTTTTCCACGGGCAGTACATTTTTACTTGGCAACGAAGCCGACCTTCTTGTAAACCTTGCGAAGGGTCTTCTCAGCCACATAGGAGGCCTTCTGGGCACCGTCACGGTATAAGCTTTCCAGATATGCCATGTCCTTCATCAGACGCATAGACTCCTCACGGATGGGACGCAGATGTTCAACAACCGCTTCGCCGACTACGGGCTTGAACTTGCCATAGCCGCAGCCAATGAACTCGTTCTCGATCGCCTCGTAGGTCTTTCCGGTAACGGCGGAGTAGATGGTCATCAGATTGGCGACGCCGGGCTTGTTCTCCTTGTCATAGCGGACGCAGTTTTCGGTGTCAGAGTCGGTGATGGCCCGCTTGAACTGCTTCATAATGACGGCGGGATCGTCCATCAGCAGGACACGGCCGGTGTCCTCGTTCTCGGACTTGGACATCTTGGCCAGAGGATTGGTCAGACTCATGATTCTGGCGCCAACCTTGGGGACAAAGGGCTCGGGAATCTTGAACACGTCGCCATAGATGCCGTTAAAGCGGCGGGCGATGACGTGGGTCAGCTCCACATGCTGCTTCTGGTCTTCGCCAACGGGAACCAGGTCGGGCTGATACAGCAGGATATCGCCGGCCATGAGGCTGGGGTAAGTGAACAGACCTGCGTTGATGTTGTCGGCGTTCTTGGCGGACTTATCCTTAAACTGAGTCATACGGCTCAGTTCGCCAAACATAGAGTAGCAGTCCAGGACCCAGCCCAGCTCTGCGTGCTGGTGGACATGGGACTGGATGAACAGGGTGTTCTTTTCGGGATCCAGACCGCAGGCGATGTACTGAGCCAGCTGCTCCAGAGTACGGCGGCGCAGGTCGGCAGGATTCTGTCGGACGGTGATGGCGTGGAGGTCAGCCATAAAATAGAAGCAGTCGTACTGGTCGGCACGCTCTGCCCAATTCTTCACAGCACCCAGGTAAGAGCCCAGGGTCAGATCACCGGAGGGCTTGATGCCGGAAAGCATTCTTTTCTTGGGGGCAGTTGCTTCAATCAAAATTTCACTCATAATGGTCACGCTTCTTTCCAGAATAATTTAGGCTATTCTAACACAGTTACAACATTTGTGCAAGGGTAATTTCACAGGGCTTCCGAAACGCTTCGTCCAGCGCAATGCTTCTTGATTTCTGTTTCTGTTTGTGCTATACTCCATGCTAGAATACTATGACAAAAGAGGTAGATTACTATGGATTATCAGGCATTAGCCGAATTACTGTTTCCCAATGTAACCGAGACTCCCGATGAGGTGGAGGCCCGGTTCCCCCGCCGTGAACTGAAGGAAGGCGCTGTCGTCACCCGTATGGCTCCCTCCCCCACCGGTTTTGTCCATCTGGGCAATCTGGTTCAGGGCATGATCTCCGAGCGGATGGCGCACCAGAGCGAAGGCGTTCTGTTCCTGCGGGTTGAGGATACCGATGCCAAGCGTGAGGTTCCCGGCGCTGTGGAAGTGCTGATCAACTCCCTGAAGCACTACAACATCAATTTTGACGAAGGTGCCACCATCGATGGCGATAATGGTCTGTTCGGACCCTCCCGTCAACGTCAGCGTGCTGCCATTTACCATGTGTTTGCCAAGAAGCTGGTTTCCGAGGGCAAAGCATATCCCTGTTTCTGCACCGAGGAAGAACTGACCGCCATTCGCGAGCAGCAGGAGGCCAATAAGGAGAACTTTGGCTACTACGGCAAGTACGCCATGTGGCGTGACCGCCCCATCGGGGACATCCAGGCCCAGATTGAAGCCGGCAATCCCTGGGTCCTGCGTTTCCGCAGCGAAGGTTCCATTGAGAATCAGTTCAAATTCGATGATCTGGTGAAGGGCAAGCTGACCATTACCGAAAATGATATCGACCATGTGCTGCTGAAGTCCGACGGCATTCCCACCTATCACTTTGCTCACGCTGTGGATGATGAGCTGATGCGCACCACCCACGTTGTCCGCGGTGACGAGTGGCTGCCCAGCCTGCCCTTCCATATTCAGCTGTTCAAGGCCCTGGGCTTCAAACTGCCCAAGTACGTTCACATCGGACCTCTGATGAAGATGGACGGCAACTCCAAGCGCAAGCTGAGTAAGCGTAAGGACCCCGAGCTGGCTCTGACCTACTACAAGGCTGAGGGCTTCCCTGTTCAGGCTATGCGGGAGTATCTGATGACCGTTCTGAACTCCAACTTTGAAGACTGGCGCCGTGCCAATCCCGATGCTGACATCGAAACCTTCAAGTTCAGCCCCAAAAAGCTGAATCCTGCCGGTTCCCTGTTTGACTATGCCAAACTGGTGGACGTGTCCAAGAATGTCATCTCCCGGATGGATGCCGCTACCGTTTACGCCCTGCTGACCGAGTGGGCTCAGGAATTCAACCCAGAGTTCGGTGCCAAGCTGGCTGTTGATCCCGAATTTGCCACCTCCATTCTGGCCATCGGCCGTGGCGGCAAGAAGCCCCGCAAGGACCTGGCTACCTGGAAGGATGCCAAGGATTACATGGGCTTCTTCTATGACGAGTTCCTGCAGAAGCCTCAGTTCGACGAGAAATTCGACAAGGCCGTTGTGGTGGACGTGCTGAACCGTTTCCTGGAGAAGTTCGACATTGCCGACGATGCCAATGTCTGGTTCACCAAGGTCAAAGAGATCACCGAGGACATCGGCTTCACTACTGACATGAAGGCTTACAAGGCTGATCCCTCTGCCTTCCCCGGCACCGTTGCCGATGTTTCCACCTTCATTCGTCAAGCTGTTACCGGCAAGACCAATTCCCCCGATCTGTATACTGTCATGCAGATCCTGGGCTACGAGCGCACCGTAGATCGTATCAAGGCTGTTATCGCAGATCTGGCCTAATATGCACAATGCCCCGGCACCAAGAGGTGCCGGGGTTTTCTTATACAAGTCGCTGATCGTTAATAACGAGACCGAATTCCAGCCCCAGTTTATCGGCCGCTTTGCGGCACATGAGCATGCGCTTCATGAAGATTTCGAAATACTCCATAACAGAACTGACGGTGGTATCTACTTTCAAGGAAAGAATCATAGTTTTCTTTTCCACATCTACTTTTAATTCCGAGGAGGTAACCGAATAGTTCACCCTGTCATGGATATCTGCGGCGATATTGGCCCGCTTCCGGACGCGGCTGCGCCGGACATCAGATTTGTCCGCAATGATCAATGCCGCAGCAACAGCATTGACTGGAACGCCGGTTCCTTCGTCGTGGTTGCCAATGGCGGTGACGATGGTTGCGATTTCCTCGGGAGGAAAATTCATCCGGTCCAGAATCCGGAAAGCCATCACCGCGCCGGACTGACTGTGGTCCACACGGTTAACAAGATTGCCGATGTCGTGCAGATAGCCCGCAATCTTTGCCAGCTCAGCTGTCCGTTCGGGATAATCTAATTTTTGCAAAATATCACTTGCAATGTGCGCCACACGACCCACATGTGCAAAACTGTGCTCCGTAAAGCCCAATGCTTCCATGGAGGCATCCGCCTGGGTAATATACACTTTTACAGCAGAGTCTTTTCTTACTTCATCAAAAGTCATACGCATTCCTCCTTATCCTTTTACTAACGGTAGTATATCACGAAAGAAAAAATTTTTAATGACAAAATGATGAATTTTCCACTTGCAGCCAAGATTTGCCTGCGCGAGTGTTCTTATAGGGCTTTTCAGAATATGCGCCCGTACCAACACATATTCAGCATCGGGCATATTCAACTTTCATCCACATCCCTACGGGATGTGGATGAAATCTGAGGGACTCTCCCACGGGCTAAAAATGTCCCCCGGACACTTTTTTCACCAGTCCGCTGACTGGTACCGCCCTTTCGAGTCCTATCTCGAGCAATAAAAATTGGGCCATCCCGTAAGGGATAGCCCAATTTTTGGTGCGAGTGTTCTTATAGGACTTTTTGAAAAATGCGCTTGTACCAACGCTTTTTCGGTATTGGACATATTCAAATTCAATCCACATCCGTACCGGATGCGTCTTAAATTTGAAGGACTCTCCCACGCCCTACCAAACAGTCCACCGGACTGTTTGGTACCCTCGCTTCGCTCGGGCCGGGCTTTCGAGTCCCATCTCGAGCATTAAAAAATCCGAATGCCCGTATGGGCCCTCGGATTTTTTTGGTGCGAGAGATGGGACTCGAACCCACACGGCATAACCACACGCACCTCAAACGTGCTTGTCTACCATTCCAACACTCTCGCGAACATGCTTAAGTATTATAACCATAGCATCTTCGTTTGTCAATATCTTTTTCTTGAAAAAGCTGTGATTTAGTAAAT
>JAZSHO010000084.1:0-2173 GCA_045533345.1 Faecousia sp.
TGGTGACCAGCATACCGCTCTTCATACCCATTTCGTGACCTGCCTTGAAGGCAGCGGCCAGCTCAGCGGGGGTGTCGATGCGGTAGTCCACGCCAAAGCCGGACTGACGGGTGTAGAAGGCGGGCAGCTCTTCGGTGCCGAGGCCGATGACGGGAACACCCTTGGTCTCCATGTACTCCAGAGTCAGACCCAGTTCCAGGATGGACTTGGCGCCTGCGCAGACGACCATAACGGGGGTCTGGCCCAGCTCTTCCAGGTCAGCGGAGATGTCCATGGTGGTCTCAGCGCCGCGGTGCACGCCGCCGATGCCGCCGGTGGCGAAAATCTTGATGCCGGCCATATGGGCAATGATCATGGTGGTGGTAACGGTGGTAGCGCCGTCTTCGCCACGGGCGCACAGCACAGCCAGGTCGCGGCGAGAAGCCTTGTGGATGGCCTGGCCCTTCTTGCCGAAGTACTCGATTTCCTCAGCAGTCAGACCTGCCTTCAGACGGCCGCCGATGATGGCGATGGTAGCGGGAACAGCGCCGTTGTCACGGATGATCTGCTCCACCTGCAGAGCGGTTTCCACGTTCTGGGGGTAGGGCATGCCATGGGAGATGATGGTGGATTCCAGGGCCACCACGGGCCTGCCTTCTGCCAGGGCAGCGGCGACTTCGGGATTGACGTCCAGATACTTGTTCATGAGCATGATGTTTCCATTCCTTTTTTATAAAATTTTTATTTCATTCGTTCTTTGATTGCTTCCGGGGACATAAGGGGGTTGATGGTTTCGGCGGATTCCATGGTGATGGAGCCTGCGGCCAGGCCCGCTCTGGCGGTGTTTTCCAGGTCGCTGCCCTTCAGGTAAGCCCAGACCAGGGCAGCCATGAAGGAGTCGCCGCAGCCGGTGGTGTTGACCATCTGGCCGGGGATATTGGGCAGCCACAGCTTCTGATCGCCCATGGCGGCGAAGACGCCCTCGGCACCCAGGCTGATGAACAGTCGGTGGACACCCAGCTCCAGCAGCTTGTCTGCAGCCTTGACCATGTCTTCCTTGCTGTGGATCTCCATGCCGGACAGCAGGGCCGCTTCCAGCTTGTTGGGCTTCAGGGTGTGGATACTCTGAAGGATGGGCCGGATTTTTTCCGCCTTGGTAGTGGAAACCGGGTCGATAAACAGGGGGACCTGAAGGTTTTCTGCCAGGAATGCCAGAGATTCTGCGGGGATGTTGGTATCGGCCACCACCACCTGGGCATTTTGCAGAAGGGGCAGGTTGGCTTCCAAATATTCGGGGG
The DNA here is from genome assembly GCA_045533345.1 of Faecousia sp. Classification (GTDB taxonomy): domain Bacteria; phylum Bacillota; class Clostridia; order Oscillospirales; family Oscillospiraceae; genus Faecousia. The sequence goes on from JAZSHO010000084.1 coordinate 1,278, forward strand.
TGATTCTGTCGCAGATCTCCATATCCGATACTGCCAGGGCCATTTCGCCGTGGTCATCGGTCAGATACAGATAGGTGGAGGTAGTGCCGCCGGGAATCCGCAGAGCGCTGCTCATGTCGATGCCCAGCTCCGAACAGGAGGCGGCCACCCGCTCACCGTTGAGGTCGTCACCGTAGGCGGTGAGCATCCGCACGTCGATGCCCATGAGGCTCATGTTGTGGGCAATGTTCCGGCCTACGCCGCCCAAGCTGATCTGGACCTTGCCGGGGTTGGAGTCCGCGGCCACCAGAGGAGCGAAGGATTTGCCGCCGATGTCCACATTGACACCGCCAACCACCACCGCGTAGGAACCGGACCGCAGAACATAGCCCTTACCGGCGATGACTCCCTTTTTCATCAGATTGGAGATGTGGACGGCTACGCTGGAGCGGGTGATGTTCAGCTTGTCCGCGATCTCCTGCTGGGAGATCATGGGGTCGTCCTCAATCAGCTGGAGGATCTGTCGTTCCCGCTGGGTCATAGGCTTCCCTCCTAAACTTTTGTTTAATTTGAGTTTACTTATGTTTATTATACATAGCCCTCGGTGGGCTGTCAATAAAAAAAGTGCAGTTTTTGATATTGGTAAGATAAATTATTGTTTGCCGGGGCGGCCCGGCAGCCAATGCGCACGTGGTGCAGTGGTAATCGCTACCCGTTAACTCGGCCCGGTAACGCTTTTGCGGTGGTAAATTATTGTTTAGCTTAGCAGAAAAAAAGAGTATGTCATTGCGAGGAGGGCCATTGCTATGGCCCGACGTGGCAATCCCCTATGGTTTCCAGGAGTGTCTGGGGGATCGCCACCCCAGCGTGCGCGCTGGTTCGCGATGACATGCGTTTTACTTGCTGCAACTGTAAAC
>JAZSHO010000159.1:0-11792 GCA_045533345.1 Faecousia sp.
GTATGTCATTGCGAGCCAGTCCTCAGACTGGCGTGGCAATCCCCCAAGGTTTCCGGTATGTCTGGGGGATCGCCACACCAGCGTGCGCGCTGGTTCGCGATGACATGCGTTTTAGTTACTGTTACCGTAAACTACAATTTAGCGCACTAACGGACGAGGGCAATCAGGATGCGTTGGTTTCCTGCCTGGGTTCGTAACGAATTGGCTGCCGGGCCTTCCCCGCTAAACTACAATTTATCTTAGCAGTAACGAATCGGGCTTAGCCGCCGCAGCGGCATGCAGAGCGCAACCGACCGAAGGGCGGCTCTTAGCGCGGAGATGGGCCGAGCGGACGGGTTACGATTACCGCCGCAGGTCATGCGAATTGGCCGCGGGGCCTTCCCCGCCCGCCGGGCCATATCGGCTTTACCGTCTTAATCCCTTAGGATAATGATTCTTCAGCACCTTGCCGTCTCCTTTGCCCCAGCCGATGGAGAATTCTCCGGCTTTGACAAGGCACCAGCCCTTTTTCCCGGACGGCACCACATTTCCGTGGAGATACTCCTTCATTTCCTGGCCCTCCGGGTCATAGCTTTGGACCCCGTTGCAGTCCTTCAGCCACAGGCCCAGGGCATGGGCAGGCTCAAACCGGTCCTTTTTCACCGTTCCCAGTTCCAGACCGGGCCGCAGGACCTTCAGCCGACGGATGTCCGGCATATCTGCCGGGGCCCAGAACAGGTTCTGACCAAAGGATACCGCCTTGCCCTCGGGCAGGCGAATGGCCATTTCCTTGGCAAAGGCCAGCCATTCTTTCGGCAGCTTCTCCCCTGCCGGAATGTCGCAATCCGCATCCTCTCCCCCATTTTTCCGCAGGACAGCGGCGAAATGGCCCTCGCCCAGCAGTTTGTGGGGCCACATCCGGTGGCTTCCGTTTTCTCCGGGAACGAACCAGGGAGCCTCCAAAACTTCCGGTTCAAATTCCGGATGATCAGCCAGGAAGGCCGCCACCGCGCCCTCATCCTCCTCCGGGGCGAAGGTGCAGGTGGAGTAGACCAGCCGTCCACCGGGGCGGACCATTTTTGCAGCGGAATGGAGGATCTCTGCCTGGCGACGGGCGCACATTTCCACCGTTTCCTGGCTCCAGTCGGTGACGGCGGCCTCTTCTTTCCGGAACATACCCTCACCGGAGCAAGGAGCATCCACCAGTACCCGGTCGAAGAATCCGGCAAAGCGCTTTGCCAGATTTTCCGGATGCTCATTGGTAACCAGGGCATTGGATACCGCCATCCGTTCGATGTTCCGGGACAGGATCTTCGCCCGCTTGGGATTGATTTCGTTGCACAGCAGGAAGCCCTCCCCTGCCATCCGTCCGGCGATCTGGGTAGTCTTGCCGCCGGGGGCGGCGCAGAGGTCGCAAACCTTTTCTCCGGGCTGGGGATCCAGCAGCGCCACGGGAGCCATGGCACTGGCCTCCTGTAAGTAATATACGCCTGCCTCATGGTAAACGTGCAGGCCGGGCCGGGCCTCCGGGTCATAGTAATAGCCCATAGGCTCCCAGGGAACCGGCTCTTTCACAAAATCCATGGCAGGATTCTCCCCTTTCAAGGGATTAAACCGCAGGGCCACCGCCCGGGGCCGCTCCAGGCTTTTGAGAAAGGCCTCATATTCTTCGCCCAATTGGGTCTTCATTCTCTGCAAAAACACTTCCGGCAGCATAAAATGCGCTCCTTTTTCTGATCTGTGGGGTCATTATAGCACAGGAAAAGCAGTTTTTCCACCGCAATTGCACGGGTCCGCAAAAATTAGGCCGCCGGAGTAAACTCCGGCGGCTTTTGCAAAGAGGAAAGAAGAATGAAGTTTGCTTTGCTTAACCCAGCTTCAGAAATTCTGCCGGGTCCATAGGCTCGTCCTGGTAGGTGACACTGAAATGGACATGGCTGCCCAGGGTGGTTTCCACCAGTGCGGTGGACCCCACATAGCCGATGCACTGGCCCATGGTCACCTGGTCCCCAGACTTTACGCAAATATCCTGGCTGAGGCTTGCGTACTTGGTGGTGTAGCCCCCCTCATGGCGAATGACCACGGTGTGTCCCATGGCATCATCCTCGTAGGTGGTGTAGACCACCCCATCCGCTGCTGCCATCACAGGAGTCCCCTCCTCTGCGGCAAAATCCACGCCATTGTGGACCCGCCAGTCCCGGGTGGTCTGGTTATAGCTGAGGGCCTCCATGGAATAGCCGAAGATCTCCTCCCCGGACACGGGGCTGGTGGTCTGCATAGGCTTCTTCACCGCAGGTTCCCTGGTCTGGGGTGCGGGCACAACTGCCTGGGCCTTGGGTTCCGTGGCAATGGCAGGCACATCCTCCAGGGTTTCCACGGACCCCACAATAATGTCCTCCGGGGTTTCCTGCAGAGTAATTTCCGGTTCGTTGGCATTGTGATAGTACAAATAGCCGGTGATCCCGATGGCCGCAGCGCACAGGACCAGGGCTATGTAGTAGCCCTTACCGTTGATGCCGCGACCGGTTCTTTTGTTATCGCTCATAAAATAAGCACCTCCGAAGCTGAGTATTGCCCAAGCTTTCGGAGGTTAAACCTATTTTTTGGAATTTTTTAGTCAAATGCCAGACCGAAGTAGGTCGGCGGCACCGCATTCTCTGCCAAGGGACGAAACATGGCAAAGGGCATGGTATCTCCCGGCGTGCGGAAGCGGCCCCGGAGGCACCCAAGGGCTTTCAAGCTTCCCGGTGCGGCATCCCGGTTTCCCAGCAGTTCCGCGCCAAAAAGGAATCCATCCTCCAGGAAGGCTGTCAGCAGGAAATCTTCTCCCGCGTAGAGTTCGTAGGTCCGCTCCAAAAAAGCGATACCCTCCCCTTCCTGGATGACGCCGCCCTTGGGCAGGTACTGCCGCCGCAGGGCGGCAAATTCTGCGCCATCGATTTTCCGCAGAGGAACCGCTTTCTCTGCAGGCACGCAGTTGATTTCCGAAACGGCTCCGCAGTCTGCATAACCCATGGAGGCGTACATCTTTCGAAGAGGCTCCTGCTGGGGGACCAGAATGGCTCCGGCATAGCCTTGACTTGCCAGGACGGCGTGGGTATCTGCCATCAGCTTTCGGCACAGGCCCCGATTCCGGTAGTCCGGGTGGGTGGCAACGGCGTAGAGGTAGGCCAGCTTCTGTCCGGCATATTCGCAGTCGAACCAGTAAAGCATCGCCGCCACGGTATCCCCCTCGGTCACGCAACAGCAACGTTCCGGAGAAAAGCCGGTTTCATAGAAGCCATCCAGGAATTCATCCGTATCCCCAAAGGCGATTTTCCACAGCTGCCGCAGTTGGGGCAGCTGGCTTTCCCTGGGATAATCAATCACCATACAGATCCTCCGGCAGGAATGCCCAATGCTTTTCCACCATGTGGTGGGGGTTGTAGCTGAGCTTGGCTTTCCGCAGACCCTCCAGGCCCAGGTCGTCCTCCCGGTCCAGGAATTTCACATCCGGGTACTTCAGCCGCAGGAACCGGGCAAATTCGCAGTTGACCGTATTGTAGGCCCCGTCCACATCCTCCCGCGCTTTTTCGAAATGGATGTCAAAGGTATCCGGGCCCATCCGGGAGCCCATGGTCACCGCCAGCACCTTGCCCTCGTCCATAAGGACGATGCCCTCCATCTGCAGCCCCTTGTAATTCTGGAAAGCCTTGGCCATGGCGATGTTTTCCAGCAGATAGTCCCCCTCCGGGTCCTCCTTCATGCGGATGCGGTACCAATCGTCCACCATGGCCAGGGCCTGGTGGATATTGCAATTATTCAGTTCCCGAACCTCATAATTGGGGTGTTCTGCCCGGAAGCGGTTTACATGGTTGCGCTTTTTCTGGAATTTCCGGCCCCGGAGGTCCGCCAGGTCATCGATGGCGTAGACATAGTCGAAGGTGTCCCGGGGTGTTTTGAAATGAAACTGTCCCGGGAAGAGGGTTTCCAGTTCCTCCCGGTCTGCATCCGTCATGCCGGTGAAGCGGCAGGGAATGCCGCGGGTTTTGGCATCATGCAAAATCGCCTCGATGACAGCCTTCTTGTCGCCGTTTCCGATGGGATAGGGATAAATGCTGCGGCCATGGAAATGGCAGAAAAAGGCCACACAGCCATGGATAAAGGCCGCCTGCTGCCGTCCCCACAGGGAAAGGTTTGCGAAGGAATATTCGCAGCCCCGGGGCGGGCAGGAAAAGAGAATCTTGTCATATTGTTCTTTTTGGGCCAATGTCAGCCGCTGAAAGGGAATCATAGTTGGTCACTCCTTTGAAAGTACTATACCATAGCTTGTCCGATTTCTCAAGTTGCTTAGCCCGCCTCGACTGGATTGTGTTTGATTTTTTACTTCCGGGCAGTAAAATCACGGCAGCAAAGGAGGACGCGCAATGGGAGCAAAATTTGCGTATGTATTTTTCGCCGGGGCGACCCTGCTGATGGTGCTGCTGTTTCTGGTTTCCGGCTATCGGGAGGAACCGGAAATTCTGCCGGTGATGGAAACGGAGTGGGTTTCCCCCGAAATATCAAACCCTACAGAGCCGGAGCCTTTGGAGCCCAGGGCTGCTGCCTGCCGGGAGGTGGGAGAGAAGATTTCTGCGGGCCATGTATTTGCCTACGATACCGCCAGCAGGGAGATGTTGTACTGCAGCACCGATTCCACGGAAACCCTTTTTCCTGCCAGCATTACCAAGCTGTTTACCGCCTATGTGGCTCTGGAAATTCTGGAGCCGGATGCGGTCATCACCGCCGGGCGGGAGCTGGGGCTGCTGCAGCCCGGCTCCTCCACCGCCTTCATCGCCTACGGCAGCCGACTGACGGCAAAAATGCTGGTGGAAGCCATGCTGCTGCCCAGCGGAAATGATGCGGCTTACGTACTGGCCGCAGCGGCGGGACAGGCCCTTGCGGAAACGGACGTTTCGGCGAAAGTGGCAGTGACGCTGTTTATGGAGGAAGTGAACCGCCGGGGTAAGGAGTTGGGGCTGGTGAACACCCACTTTGTAAATCCCGATGGGTATCATTCGGAAGAACACCATTCCTGTCCCGGGGATTTGGCCACCATCGGGGAGCTGGCTCTGCAAAATGACATCATCGCCAAGTACGCAAGCCTGCAGCAGGATTCGGTGGTGTTCAAAAGCGGTGAGACCATCACCTGGTACAATACCAACCGGCTGCTGAATCCGGAATCCGCCTGGTACTGCGCCGAAGCGGTGGGGCTGAAAACCGGGTATACAAAAGAGGCGGGTTACTGTCTGCTGGCGGCCTTTGAACAGGAGGTTGGCCACATTCTGGTGGGCATTTTTGACGCAGAGAACAAGCTGTCCCGGTACGGTGACGCCACAGACCTCTTCCGCGCCGCAGCAAAATAAGGGGACGAGCCTCGTCCCCTTTCCTTTTTAGCCAAACAATCTGCTGTCCAGAGTTCGCTTTTTCATAGCCAGGTACAGTCCCAGGCCGGGCAGGAGCAGCACCACCGCTTCGCCGATGGCCACGTACACCGCGTTCAGCCAGAAAGCGCCGCCGATGTAGGCCGTCAATTCTCCGCCCACCAAAAAGGCATTGGTGACGGCAGGCATCCATAGGCCCAGCAGCGGGATTCCCTTGACCTTCATATTCCGGGTCAGCCACATTCCCTGGGCCGCCAAATAGGTAGCCAGGGTACCCAACAGAAAGTCCAGGGGCAGCGCTGCGGAAAAGGTCAGATTGAACAGCAGGCAGCCGATGCTGAGACCCGGGATGGCCGCCGGGGTGAAGAAGGCCAGAATGCACAGCACTTCGGAGAAGCGCATCTGGATGGCCCAGGTGGCGCTGCCGGGCAGCAGCAGATTCTGCATATGGGTCAGCACCGCGTACAGCGCTGCAATAATGGCCGCATGGGCCAGATGACGGGTTTGTTTTTTCATAAGGATTCTCCAAGCAAAGGCAACACAGGCAACAAAAAATTGGGCGCAGAACGTGCCTGCTCCCAAACAAAAATGAGCGCATTGCGCCCATCGATTCCCTAGTTTTGTTTACCGACAGGATGGTCACGAACTGTCCTATAAAGTTGGGGCTATTATAGCCCCTGGCAGCAAAAAAGTCAAGAATTTTGGAAAGGGAATCCCGGGTGGCGATGCCACCCGGGACTTTGTATATGGTTTGTGCGGCAGAAGCGAACCGGGCTTAGCCGCCGCTTACTTGAAGTACTTGACAGCGGCCTCGAACATGCGGATATCGTATTCGCCGGGGACATTCTGATACAGTCCCTTACCGATACGCTCGCTGTGGCCCATCTTGCCCAGGACACGGCCATCGGGAGAGGTGATGCCCTCGATGGCGAACAGGGAGCCGTTGGGGTTGAAGGCATCGTCCATGGTGGGATTGCCGGAAAGGTCCACATACTGGGTGGCGATCTGGCCGTCCATGGCCAGCTGCATAGCCAGCTCTTCGGAGGCGTAGAACCGACCCTCGCCGTGGGAAATGGGGACGTTTACGATGTCGCCCACGTTCATGAGGCTCAGCCAGGGGCTCTTGGTGGAGGCAATGCGGGTATGGACAATGCGGCTCTGGTGCCGGGAGATGGTGTTGAAGGTCAGGGTGGGGCAATTCTCATCGGTATCGATGATCTTGCCGTAGGGTACCAGACCCAGCTTGATCAGCGCCTGGAAGCCGTTGCAGATGCCGCACATCAGACCGTCCCGCTGTTCCAAGAGCATGGTAACCTGCTCCTTGATGGCAGGATTGCGGAAGAAAGCGGTGATGAACTTGGCGGAGCCGTCGGGCTCGTCGCCGCCGGAGAAGCCACCGGGAATGAAGATCATCTGGCTGTCAGCGATCCGGGCAGCCACATCTTCAATGGACCGGGCCACATCATCGGCAGTGAGGTTACGGATGACGGCGATGTCTGCTTCGCCGCCGGCGGCCATGACAGCCCGGGCGGAGTCGTACTCGCAGTTGGTGCCGGGGAAGACGGGGATCAGCACCTTGGGCTTGGCAACCTTGACGGCGGGAGCCAAGGTGGACTTGCCCTCAAAGGAGAAGGTGGGCAGTTCCTTGGCTGCGGGGTTGGTCTTGGTGGGGTAAACATCCTCCAAAGTGGCGGTGTTCAGTGCATACAGCTCGTCGATGGAAGCCACATCGCCGTCCAGGTCGATGACAGGTTCGGCGGTGGTCATACCGATCTTCATGACACCGGGGATGGACACATCTTCAGTCAGCTCCGCAATCAGGAAGCCCCACAGGCCCAGATGCCAGTTGCCTTCCATGCCGGGAACGGACTGGAAGCCAATGTGGTTGCCGAAGGACATCTTCATGACGGCTTCCGCAGCACCGTGTTCCACAGCCCATGCGGATCTGACCTTGCCTGCCTTGTGCAGCGCATAGAACGCCTCCCAGGAAGCCTTCAGGCTCTCGGCAGACTCGTCAGCGGCACCGAACAGGTACACAGGGTGGCCCGCTTCCTTAAATTCGGGGCTGAGGACATCCTGCTTGTCAATGGGAGCGATGGCGAAGGAAATCAGCGTGGGAGGCACATCCAGGTCCAGGAAAGTGCCGGACATGGAGTCCTTGCCGCCGATGGCAGCGGCGTTCAGCTCCAGCTGGGCATCCAGTGCGCCCAGGAGGGCGGCGAAGGGCTTGCCCCAGCGCTCAGGCTCGTTCTTCAGCTTCTCAAAGAACTCCTGGAGGGTCAAGTAAGCCTTCTTGTAGTCCGCGCCGGCAGCAACCAGCTTGGCAACGGAGTTATAAACAGCGGCGTGAGCGCCAGTGTAGGGATCGATGGACAGGTGGTCGGGATCGCAGCCCCAGCTGAAGACGCTGCCCTGATCGGTGACCTGGCCGGGGAGCACAGGCAGCTGGGCGGCCATAGCCTGGGCGGGAGTCAGCTGCTTCTTTCCGCCGAAGGGCATCAGCAGAGAACCGGCGCCGATGGTGGCATCGAACCGCTCCACCAGACCCCGCTGAGAAGCGGTCTTCAGGTCAGAGGCCATTTCCTTCAAGCTGCCGTAAAGAGGCTGGCTCAGCTTGGAAAGGTCCTTCTTGTCAATGACAACGCTGCTGTGCTTCACAGCGCCGTTGGTATCCAGGAAGGCACGGCTCAGATTTGCGATGGTGTTGCCCTTCCAGGTCATGACCATCCGCTCTTCCTCGGTGACCACAGCCACCCGGTAGGCCTCCAGGTTTTCTGCCTGGGCATGGGCGATGAAAGTATCCGCATCTTCTGCGGCAACCACCACGGCCATACGCTCCTGGGATTCGGAGATGGCGATCTCGGTGCCGTCCAGACCCTCATACTTCTTCCGGACAGCGTCCAGATCAATGGTCAGGCCGGGAGCCAGCTCGCCGATGGCAACGGAAACACCGCCGGCACCGAAGTCATTGCAGCGCTTGATCAGGCGGGTGACCTCTGCATTGCGGAACAGACGCTGGATCTTCCGCTCCTCGGGGGCATTGCCCTTCTGGACCTCGGATGCCATGGTGGGCAGGGACTCGGCATTGTGGCTCTTGGAGGAGCCGGTGGCACCGCCGGTGCCCTCCCGGCCGGCGCGGCCGCCCAGCAGGATAATCACGTCGCCTGCTTCGGGACGTTCCCGGCGGACATTGGCAGCAGGTGCAGCAGCGATAACAGCGCCGCACTCCAGGCGCTTGGCGACAAAACCGTCATGGTACAGCTCGGCAACATGGCCGGTGGCCAGGCCGATCTGGTTGCCGTAGGAGGAATAGCCTGCGGCGGCCGTCTGGCAAAGCTTACGCTGGGGCAGCTTGCCGGGCAGGGTATCCTTCAAAGCCTTCCGGGGGTCACCGGCACCGGTAACGCGCATAGCCTGATGGACATAAGCACGGCCGGACAGGGGGTCTCGGATACAGCCGCCAATACAGGTGGCTGCGCCACCGAAAGGCTCGATCTCAGTGGGATGGTTGTGGGTCTCATTCTTGAACATCAACAGCCAGTCCTGATCCTCGCCGTTGACTTTGGCGTTGACATGGATGGAGCAGGCGTTGATTTCTTCGCTTTCGTACAGCTCAGGCAGCAGGCCGCGCTTTTTCAGCACCTTTGCACCGATGGTAGCAATGTCCATCAGGGTCTGAGGACGCTGCGCAGCCTTTTCCTCGCCGTAGACTTCCACTCTGCCTGCCAGGTAGCTCTCATAGGCAGCCTGCACAGCGGGATCGTCGATCTTCACATTCTCCAGATGGGTAGAGAAAGTGGTATGGCGGCAGTGATCAGACCAGTAGGTGTCCACCACGCGGATTTCGGTAATGGTGGGATCTCTGTGTTCTGCATCCCGGAAGTAGCCCTGCAGGAACTTCAGATCATCAACACCCATAGCCAGACCCAGCTTGCCCAGAGGTTCGGCCAGGCCTGCATCGTCCAGGCCGATAAAGCCTTCCACAGTGGCAACAGTCTCAGGAGCTGCATGCTTCACAGTCAGCGTCTCGGGCAGCTCCAGCGAAGCCTCGCGGCTTTCCACAGCGTTGATCACATGCTTCTTAATGGCTGCAATATTCTCCTGAGTCAGCTCGCCTGCCAGGACATAGACCTTAGCTGTGCGGATGATGGGGCGGTTGCCCTGAGAAATGATCTGGATACACTGCGCGGCAGAGTCTGCCCGCTGATCGTACTGACCGGGCAGGGGCTCCACAGCAAACACGATCTGGCTCTGGGGCACTTCATAGGTCACATCATCAACCTGAGGCTCAGAGAAAACAGTATTCACTGCATAGCAGAACAGCTTCTCATCAATATTTTCTGCATCATAACGGTTCAGAACACGCACAGAAGTCAGGCCATCGATCTGCAGGAAATCACGGATTTCACGCAGCAGGCCGTCGGCTTCATGGGTCTGACCGGCTTTCTTTTCAACATAAACGCGATAAACCATGGTTGGGCCTCCTTACTGTTTTGCGGCCAGCGCCCGCTGACCAATATCGCTTCTGCGGTATGCGTTCTCAAACTGCACACCGTCAGCCAGACGGTAAGCCTCACGGATTGCATCCTCCAGGGAGTCTGCAATGGCGGTGGTGCCGGTAACGCGGCCACCGGCTGTTACCAGTACGCCGTCCTTGTCAGCAGCACCGGCAACATAGGTATGTGCCTTTGCTTCTTCCGTCATGGTAATGGGATAGCCCTTGCCATAGGAAGCAGGATAACCGGCAGATGCGGTAATGACGCAGCAGGCATGCTTGGATGCAAAACGCACATCCACATCCTTCAACGTGCCGTTGGTGGTAGCCTGCATCACAGTCAGCAGGTCACTTTCCAGCAGGGGCAGCACAACCTGGGTTTCGGGATCACCGAAACGGCAGTTGTATTCAATAACCTTGGGGCCGTTGGGTGTGAGCATCAGGCCGAAATACAGGCAGCCCTTAAAGGTACGGCCTTCGGCATTCATTGCACCCACAGTGGGCAGGAAAATCTTTTCCATGCACTCTGCCGCGACAGCATCGGTATAATAGGGGTTGGGTGCCACGGTACCCATGCCGCCGGTGTTCAGGCCGGTATCATTATCCCCTGCCCGCTTATGGTCCATGGAGGAAACCATAGGAACCAGGGATTCGCCATCGGTAAAGGCCAGAACGCTGACCTCGGGACCGGTGAGGAACCCTTCAATGACAATATTGTCGCCGCTGGTGCCGAACATCTTATCTTCCATCATGGAACGCACAGCGGCCTTGGCTTCCTCACGGGTCTGGGCAATAATCACACCCTTGCCCAGGGCCAGACCATCTGCCTTGATAACGGTGGGAATCGGCGCATTATCCAGATACGCCAGCGCAGCAGTCATGTCGCTGAACACTTCATAGGCAGCGGTGGGAATGCCGTACTTCTTCATCAGATTCTTGGAGAACACCTTGCTGCCCTCAATAATTGCAGCGTTAGCTCTGGGACCGAAGCAAGGAATCCCCTTCTCTTCCAGCGCATCCACGCAGCCCAGAACCAGAGGATCGTCCGGTGCTACTACAGCATAATCTATCTTGTTTGCCACTGCAAATTCCACAATGGCAGGAATATCCTTTGCGCCGATATTGACACAGGTGGCATCATCAGCCATACCTGCATTGCCGGGCAGTGCAAAAATCTCCTGGGCTGCAGGGTTCTTTCTCAGGGCGCGGATAATGGCATGCTCACGGCCACCGCCGCCCACGACCAGTAATTTCATGTTGACCTCCTGAATTTATCTTTTTCGGGGGTGCCTAAAACGCACCGACAGGGACAGCCCGAACAGGCTGTCCCTGGGGGAATTTTTAGTGGTGGAACAGACGCATGCCGGTGAACGCCATAACCATGCCATTCTTGTTGCACTCTTCGATAACCAGATCGTCGCGAATAGAGCCGCCGGGTTCCGCAATGTACTTAACGCCGGATGCAGCGCCACGCTTGACAGAATCGGGGAACGGGAAGAATGCATCAGAACCCAGTGCTACCGCATCACGGGAATCCAGCCATGCACGCTTTTCCTCAGCAGTCAGAGGATCGGGACGCTGGGTGAAATAGTTCTGCCAGATACCTTCTGCACAGACATCTTCCTCATTGCCGTTAATATAGCCGTCGATAACATTGTCACGGCCGGGACGACCCAGGTCAGGCCGGAAAGGCAGCGCCAGGGTCTTGGGATGCTGACGCAGGAACCAGGTGTCAGCCTTGCCGCCGGCAAGACGGACGCAATGAACGCGGCTCTGCTGACCGGCGCCCACGCCGATGGCCTGTCCATCGTATGCAAAGCACACAGAGTTGGACTGGGTGTACTTCAGGGCGATCAGAGAAACAATCAGGTCGATCTTGGCAGACTCAGGCAATTCCTTGTTGTCTGTAACAATGT
>JAZSHO010000086.1:0-3538 GCA_045533345.1 Faecousia sp.
GCATTGTCCGCGGCGACTCGCCGCTAAACTACAATTTATCTTTCCCGCTTCAAAAAAAGTTGTAGGAAAACTGGAACAAATGTGCTATCATATATTTTGAGGTGAAATCCATGGAAAATACCAACGAAAATCTGACTCCCGACCAGGAGCAGGAAAAATATGAACCCCGGCCCCAGTGGCAGGTGAATATGGCCCGGATCGGTCTGGTTCTGTTCATCCTGCTGGTCATCTGGCAGATCGCCCAGATCGCCATGGGAGGCATCTGATGCGGATCCTTGGAATTGACCCCGGTTACGGCATCACCGGATTTGGCCTCATCGATGCCCAGCGCAGCCAGTTTCGGCTTCTCAACTGCGGTGCCATCACCACGCCCCCCAACACGGAGTTTTCCTGGCGGTTGGAGGTCATTTACAACGACATGACGGAGCTTCTGCGGGTGGCACAACCGGATGTGGTGGCCATCGAAGAGCTGTTCTTCGGTCAGAACGTCACCACCGGCATCAACGTGGCCCAGAGCCGGGGCGTGATTCTCCTTGCCATCCGGCAGGCGGGTCTTCCCATTTATGAATACAAGCCCATGCAGGTGAAGCAGGCAGTGGTGGGCTACGGCAACGCCACCAAGCACCAGGTCCAGGATATGACCAAGCGGCTGCTGCACCTAAATGCCATGCCCAAGCCCGACGATGCCGCCGATGCCATCGCCATCGCCTTGTGTCATGCCCGGTCCAGTACTTCCCTTCTGGCCCAGGCCGCTGCAAATATGAAATAAACAATGTCATCGCGAACCAGTCCTCAGACTGGTGTGGCGATCCCCTGAGGATTCCAGGAGTGTCCGGGGGATTGCCACGTCGTGCTTTGCACTCCTCGCAATGACATGGATATCTTGGAGGTAATCCATGCTTTACTACGTTTCCGGCAATGTGGCCGTTTTAGAGCCCGGTCTTGCGGTCATTGACTGCAACGGTGTGGGCTACGGCTGCCGCGTTACCGCCTACACCGCCGGTCAGCTGAAGCTGAACCAACAGGCAAAACTTTTCATTACCGAATCCATCCGGGAGGATGCTTTCGACCTTTACGGCTTCATTTCCCGGGAGGAGCAGCGCTGCTATGAGCTGCTGACCTCCGTCAACGGTGTGGGTCCCAAGGCTGCCATGGCCATTTTGTCCTCCGGCGGCCCCCAGAACTTCACTCTGGCCGTCATGACCGGGGACGAGAAGATGCTCACCGCCGCCCAGGGCATCGGCAAGAAGATCGCCCAGCGCATCATTCTGGAACTGAAGGACAAGATTGGCGGAGGCGGTATGGAACTGGACTTCTCCACCGGGCCTGCGGTGGCTGCCCCTGCACAGCAGGGCGGCAATGTGGCCCTGGCAAGAGCGGCCCTGCAGGAACTGGGCTACTCTTCCGCCGAGATTCAGTCCGCCCTGAAGGGCGCCGACCCCAATACATCCACCGAAGAACTGATCCGCCATGCCCTGCGGGCCATGGTTATGAAAGGATAAGTAAGTGTGAAGTGTTGAGAGTGGAGAGTGAAGGTTTTCCATTCCATACTCCACTCTTAGGAGGTACTATGCAAGGAATACCCTGTTCCATTGACGTTTTAACAGATAAAAACGAAACCTGTTGGCTGGTTACCGTTGAAAACAGCCAAACTTTCACTACTGCACTTTTACTATCCGCCTTACAAAACGAACTGCTTTCCAAAGTTTCTTTTATTGATTCCCAAAATAATAGAAGCCTTACGATCGATACCCATTTTGCTACATGCAATAAAGAATCTATTACTGTAACAAAATGCTGGCTTGACACGGTTTTGTGCTTATTTTTGAATACAGTTTTGAACGGTTGGTCAGATACTGCTCACGTTGATCAAACTTTTTCTTCTAAAACCGGTGAGGTCAGCATTTCGATTGTAATTGAACCATGAATTCCGGATAAACTCCACACTTCACTCTTCACACTCCACTCTCAAGAGGTAATTTATGAGCTTAGAATTTTCCCAGGAACTGGATACGCCCATCATTTCCCCCAGCTTTGCACCCCAGGACGCGGGAGAAATCGGCCTGCGACCCAAGCTGCTGTCCGACTACACCGGCCAGGAAAAGGCCAAGGGAAATCTGGCGATTTATATTGAAGCGGCCCGCCGCCGCGGGGAACCCCTGGACCACACCCTGCTTTACGGCCCTCCCGGTCTGGGCAAAACCACTCTGGCCGGTGTCATTGCCAACGAAATGGGCGTCAATATCCGGGTCACCTCCGGTCCTGCCATTGAAAAGCCCGGTGACCTGGCAGCTTTGCTGACCAACCTGAATCCCGGTGATATTCTGTTCATCGATGAGATCCACCGTTTGAACCGGGTGGTTGAGGAAATCCTCTACCCGGCCATGGAGGACTTCGCCATCGACATCATCGTGGGCAAGGGCCCCAGCGCCAATTCCATCCGCCTGGACCTGCCTAAGTTTACCCTGGTAGGTGCCACCACCCGGGCAGGTCAGCTGTCCGCCCCCTTGCGGGACCGGTTCGGCGTGAATCTGCGGCTGGAGCTGTACACCCCCGAGGAACTGGCAAGAATCGTCACCCGCTCCGCCACCATCTTAGGCATGCCCATCGCCCCGGAGGGTGCTATGGAAATCGCCTCCCGGAGCCGGGGTACCCCCCGAATTGCCAACCGGTTCCTGCGGCGGGTCCGGGACTTCGCAGAGGTCATGGGCGACGGCACCATCACGAAAGAAGCCGCCGACCTGGCACTTCAGCGGCTGGAAGTGGACCGTCTGGGTCTTGACAACATCGACCGCCGGATGCTCACCGCCATCATCCAGAATTACGCCGGAGGCCCTGTGGGTCTGGAAACTCTGGCCGCCACCATCGGCGAAGAGGCTGTGACTCTGGAGGACGTATACGAGCCCTATCTGATGCAGCTGGGCTTCCTGACCCGGACTCCCCGGGGCCGCTGCGTCACGGCTCTTGCCTACGACCACCTGCACATCCCCTATGAGGGCCAGGCCCAATTTTCCATCTGACAGTAACATCCGGCAGCATTTTGTCGCTGCCGGATGTACTTTTGTCTATCCTTCGGAAAATTGCATAAACAACCAAAAACGGGAAGAAAAAAAGTTATAAAGTGTTGACAAAATGTTCACATTTGTGTATAATCCGACTTATGGCAGACTTTGCCATATATTAACCGACCCTGCGTTATAACATTATTTCCGGTGGGATTTCACGGGGCAACAACAAACCGAAGAGAGGTAATTCCAATGTACGAAGATAAGACTTTAGTGTGCAAAGAGTGCGGCAACGAGTTCGTGTTCACCGCTGGTGAGCAGGAGTTCTACGCAGAGCGCGGCTTCCAGAACGAGCCCCAGCGCTGCAAGGCTTGCCGTGATGCTCGCAAGAACGCTACCCGTGGCCCCCGTGAGTTCTTCACCGCTACCTGCGCACGTTGCGGCGGCGAGGCTAAGGTTCCCTTCCAGCCCAAGTCCGATCGTCCCGTTTTCTGCAGCGAGTGCTTCGCTCAGATGCGCGCTAACGGCTAATT
>JAZSHO010000090.1:0-5301 GCA_045533345.1 Faecousia sp.
CCAAGAAGGACATTCGTGTTGAGATCTGCTCCAAGTGCCACCCTTTCTATACCGGCAAGCAGAAGCTGGTTGACACCGGTGGACGTGTTGATCGCTTCAACAAGCGTTTTGGCCTGAAGTAAGACACGCAAACTCCGCACCACGGAAACGTGGTGCGGTTTTTTCTTTTTGCGGGCAGCTCTGTATTATTTATATCACTCGTATAGCGGACTTGCCGCTGCCGGGTTAACAGGAAATTTACAGAACTTCCTCTTGTTTTTGCAGGAAAAGTATTGTACGAATCGGGGATTATGTGGTATATTATACAAAGAGAAAAAATGGGGAGGAATGTGCATGGAACAACAATTTGATCGTGCTGTGCAGGAACGTGCGGTTCTGGTCGGCCTGAATGCCGACTGCTTCACCCAGGAGCAGACCGCCAATGATGAAACCCTCCGGGAGCTGGAGGAGCTGCTGCAGACCGCCGGCGGCTTCTGTACCGCAAAGGTGCTGCAGAATCGGCATACTCCCGATTCCCACAGCTTCATCGGCGAGGGCAAAGCCCAGGAAGTGAGAATGCTGGTGGAAGCCACCCAGTCCACCATGGTTATTTTTGATAATGAATTGTCTCCCAGCAACCTGCGGGCGTTGGAAGAAATTATGGGTGTGCCGGTTCTGGACCGCAGTGCCTTGATTCTGGATATTTTTGCCCAGCGGGCCAAGACCAAGGCAGGCACACCACATTTAGACCTCGCCCACCACGAGTATCTGCTGCCCCGGCTGTCCGGCATGGGTTCCAATTTGAGCCGCCAGGGCGGTGGCATCGGTACCCGTGGCCCCGGCGAGACCAAGCTGGAAACAGACCGTCGTCACATTCGGGAGCGAATCAACCGGCTGGAAGAGGAGCTGGAGCAGGTCCGTAAGGTCCGCGGCGTCCAGCGGGAGCGGAGAATGAAGAATTCCATTCCTGTTGTTGCCATTGTGGGCTACACAAACTCCGGTAAGTCTACACTCTTAAATCAGCTGACGGGTGCGGGTATTCCCGCCAATAATCGTCTGTTTGACACTCTGGATACCACCTCCCGTCTGCTGACCGTATCCGATAACCTGGATGTGATTCTCTCTGACACCGTTGGCTTTATTGCAAAGCTTCCCCACCATTTGGTGAACGCCTTCCATGCAACCCTGGAAGAACTGGAGTATGCAGATCTGCTGCTGCATGTGGTGGACGCTTCGGATCCTTATGTGGAACAGCACATCCGCGTGGTCAATAAGCTGATTGCCAAGCTGGCAAAGCCCGAGACCCCTGTGCTTCAATGCTACAACAAAGCAGACCTGGTCTATTCCGAGGATATTCCCACGGGTAAGAATATCATTGCTATTTCCGCCAAGAAGGGAATGAACATGGATGGCCTGCTGAAGGCTATTGAAGAGGCGCTGGACAAGGCCCGACACCATGTGGTTTTGATGCTGCCTTACTCCATGGGCGGCACTGTGGAGACCCTGCATAACAATGCCCATGTGAAAAAGCTGGAGTATACCGGCGAGGGTATTGAAGTGGAAACCATTTTGGACGATATCCTCTACGGACGCCTCCGGGATTATATCGTGAAGGAGTGCTAAACCTTGGACGAGTATCTGGTACCGACGGATTTCGGTGAAGATGACTTTTATGAAAAGAAATCCCACTTCATCGGTCGTGTCTGGCCGGTGGAAACGGAAGAAGAAGCCCTGGAAAAAATCCAGCAGATGAAAAAGCAGCACTACGATGCTACCCACAACTGCTGGGCTTACATCATCCGGGACGGCGCGGTGCGGTTTTCTGATGACGGAGAACCCGGTGGAACTGCCGGAATGCCCATGCTGCAGGTACTGCAGCGGGAGGGTCTTTACAATATCGTTTGCGTTGTGACCCGGTACTTCGGCGGCATCCTCTTGGGTGCCGGCGGCCTTGTCCGGGCCTATACCAAGGGTGCAAAAATTGCCGTGGATGCCGCAGGCAAGTCCATGAAGCGGGTTTGGACGGTGCTGTATGTGCCTTGTCCTTACACCTTTTATGAGCGGGTAAAGCTGCTGGTGGCAGAGTGCGAGGGCATTATCCGCCAAACGGATTTCGGTGCCGAGGTGGAACTGGAACTGCTATTCCCCGAAGCCCTGGCCCAGACCTTCCTGGACAAGCTGACCGACATGACTTCCGGTACTGTGGAAGGCATGGAAACCGGCCAGGAATACCGGGCTTTTCCGGTGGAAAGGTAACCTAATGGACATAAGAAGCATCACCCGGGAAAATGCATCGGATTTGAATCTGCCCAATGAACCCTTCCCAATGCCCGGAAAGTTTATTCCGGAGCTGCACGAGGGGCATTGGTCTTACCGGACAGAAATATTCGAAACCCCTCAGTCCATGTGCTTTCCTGAAGAAAACTATCAATTTGATGTTATGACCGCCAAAGGCCTCGTTTTTGGTGCCTATGAAGAGGGCCAGTGTGTCGGCATTGCCATATTTCAGCATCATTGGCTGAAATATCTGTACTTATATGATTTGAAAGTTTCTTCCGGTGCCCGGAGAAAGGGTGTGGGCAGGGAATTGATCCGTGCCGGACTGGAGGAAGCGAAAAAACTGGGCTATCGGGGCATTTATTGCATTGCCCAGGACAACAACTTAAACGCCTGCCTGTTTTATTTGAAGGCGGGATTTGCAATCGGCGGCTTTGACAACCGGGTATACACCGGAACTTCCCAGGAAGGGAAGGGTGACGTGATTTTTTACCTGGACGCAAAGTGATCATGCCCCTGGGTACAGCCTGGGGAAAAGGAGGAAACCTTTATGACAGTACGGGAAGAACTGGAACGTCTCGAGCATCGGAAACTGAATCCAAAAGCAGCCTTTGCGGATAAAAGCAAGGGCCGTCCCCGGCCGGAAACAGACCGGGAGGAGGATGTCAGGACCTGCTATCAGCGGGACATAGACCGGATTGTCCACAGCAAATCCTTCCGCCGGCTGATGCACAAGACCCAGGTCTTTCTGCAGCCGGAAGGGGATCACTACCGTACCCGCATGACCCATACTCTGGAGGTTTCCCGGATTGCCAGTACCATCACCCGGGCCTTAGGATTGAATGAGGACCTGGCGGAAGCCATCGCCATGGGCCACGACCTGGGACATACGCCTTTCGGCCATGCCGGTGAGGGTGCTCTGAGCAAGTGCCTTGGCAAGCCCTTCCGTCACAACGAGCAGAGCCTCCGTGTGGTGGATTATTTAGAAAAGGATGGACAGGGTCTGAATCTGACCCATGAGGTCAGAGACGGCATTCTGTGCCATACCGGCGACCCCTGGCCCGCAACCTTGGAGGGCATGATCGTCCGCAGGTGTGACCAGATCGCCTACGTCAATCATGACATTGACGATGCCATCCGAGCCGGAATTCTGAGTAACGACGACATTCCTAAGGATATTTCCGCCCTGCTGGGCCATGACCACAGCAGCCGGATCAATTCTCTGGTGGTGGATGCTATCCGTACCTCCCGGGAGGCCGGTACGGTGATGCTGTCGCCTGCCATGGAGAAGGCTCTGAAGGACCTCCGGGCCTTCATGTTCGAGCGGGTCTACCGCAACCCCGTGGCCAAGGGTGAAGAAAGTAAGGCCCAGGACATGCTGATGAAGCTGTTTGAATACTACATCGCCCATCCCGAGGCGTTGCCGGAGGATTTCCATCCCCAGCTGTCCTTCGACGGCATGGAGCGCACCGTCTGCGATTACATTGCCGGAATGACGGACAACTACGCTGTGGATAAGTACACAGAGATTTTCATCCCCATGGGCTGGCATGTTCGGGGATAATTTGACAGAATCGTAATACATCACGAAAAAGAGGTTTTCTTATGAAGAAATTGGACTGGAAGAAAGTTGCATTGTTTTTGCTGCCCATTTTGGCTGTGGGTCTTGCTACCACCATGGACAGTGTTATGGTCTTTGACGCTGCTGCCGATACTACGGAATATTACAGCTACTTTGATCTGATCCCCAATAATAATATGGCGATTCTCATGCCCCTGGCTGCGATTCTGAGCTTAATTTGCGGCATTCTGGCAGCTGTTTTGATTGTGAAGAAGAATCCCAAATTGCTCAAGGGCATCGTCGGCTGTGCATTCTGCGCGGCTACCTTTGCGATTTTGCCCATTATGCTGAAGGGCGAAGTGATTGTATTCCCCAACGTGGGCCTGCCCATCTTTATGATGGTGGACTGCCTGGTTGCCTATACGATGCTGAAAAAACCTCAGATGGCGGAAGAAACCAAGCATAAGCGGCTGAAAAGCAGGTAAAAGCGTATTACTGTAAGCTTCTTAGGGAGGGACTACAATGAACATACTCCGTGATAGAGCGAGGGAATTGCTGCCCGTCCTTTTTCTTGGTGCGTTTGTATTTTCTATGCACCCAAATGGTGTTGTTATGCGATTTGGGGGACCGGATGGGGTCAGCCACTATGAATATGTTGCCCATTACAGTATGCTTCCGTTTGGCTATGGTAAATGGGGTCCCATGATCACATTTTTGAGCACCGCTGTGGGCACCGTGCTCTCAGTTGTGTTGGCAATATCAAAAAAGGAAAAACTGCTTGCGGCGGTTCGTGCCTGCGGTGTTGTAACCATTGTGAGCAGCGTGATCACGCTGATGTTGTCCGGCACCATGACGATGTTCGGCTTTGTGATTTTATTCGCAGCGGCTGCGGTCGTGGTGGTTTCCTGTGCAGCAATGAAAGAATAACCATTTATTTTCAATTTTCCATTTTCGATTATCAAGAGGGGAGGGGTATCTATGGCATTCCCACCGGCATTTTTAGACGAGCTTACCGCCCGGAATCCAATTGAAGATGTTGTTGGACAGTATGTGAGCTTAAAGCGCTCCGGTGCCAACATGTTTGGTCTTTGCCCCTTCCATGGGGAAAAAACTGCGTCTTTCTCCGTTGCTCCCGACAAGGGCATTTACTATTGCTCCGGCTGCCACAAGGGCGGCAGCGTCATTAATTTCCAGATGGAGATCGAAGGCCTCAGCTACCCCGACGCAGTCCGGGCCCTTGCCAAGCGGGTAGGTATGGAAGTCCCCGAGGACGAGCAGTACCAGTCCCGTTACCGTCAGCAGGAGCGGCTTTGGGCCCTCCATAAGGAGGCCGCCCGTTTTTTCCACAGCCAGCTCTATGCCCCCATCGGCACGGAGGCGCTGAACTATGCCCTGGGCCGGGGGATGTCCCGGTATATACTTACCACCTACGGCGTTGGTTTTGCCCCCGACAGCTGGGACAGCCTCTGCAAGGCGATGCTCAG
>JAZSHO010000151.1:0-7499 GCA_045533345.1 Faecousia sp.
CTGGACCCAGATCCGCGGCGGCAAGATTGCCACCGTCTTCCAGGACCCCATGACCTCTCTGAACCCCATCATCACCATCGGCAAGCAGATCACCTCCGTCATTCTGAAGCACCAGAACTGCTCCGAACTGGAAGCAAGAGAACGTGCTCTGATGCTGATGAAGAAGGTCGGCATCCCCAATGCGGAAGCCCGTTTTGACGATTACCCCTTCCAGTATTCCGGCGGTATGCGCCAGCGTATCGTTATCGCCATTGCCTTGTCCTGCCAGCCCAAGATTCTGATCTGTGATGAGCCTACTACCGCTCTGGACGTTACCATCCAGGCCCAGATTCTGAAGCTGATCAAGGATCTGCAGAAGGAATTCAAGTACACTATCGTCTTCATCACCCATGACCTGGGTGTCGTTGCCAACGTGGCAGACCGTGTTGCGGTTCTCTACGGCGGCCAGGTGGTGGAACTGGGTACCTGCGAAGATGTCTTCAACTATCCCAGACAGCCCTATACCTGGGCTCTGCTGTCCTCTTTGCCCCAGCTGGCTCAGAGAAACACCAAACTCTATTCCATCACCGGTACCCCTCCTTCTCTGTACAATAAGATCGTGGGCGATGCTTTTGCACCCCGTAACCCCTACTGCCTGCAGATCGATACTCTGAAGGAACCCCCCATGTTCCAGGTCACCGAAACCCATTTTGCCAAGACCTGGCTGTTGGATCCCAGATCTCCCAAGGTGGAGAAGCCTGAGATCATCCAGAACATCCACGAAAAGCTCGTGGAAGCATTCAATATTTAAGGAGGATACGGTTGTGAGTAAAGAAAAAGAAACCGCAAATGTTTCTCATCTGCCGGAACACGGTCCTCTGGATGAAAACGGCAGAGAGATCCTGCTGAGCCTGAAGAATGTGGACATCACCTTCGGCAAGGGCGACAATGCAGTGAAAGCCGTCAAGAATGCAAGCTTTGATATTTACAAGGGTGAAACCTTCTCCTTGGTCGGTGAGTCCGGCTCCGGCAAGACTACCATCGGCCGTGCGGTGATTCGGGTCAATCCCTGCGCCGCCGGTGAGATCCAGTACAAGGGTGTCCGGATCTCCGGCAAGACCACCCGCGCTCTGGACCGGGAAGTGATCCGGAACATCCAGATGGTGTTCCAGGATCCTGCTGCTTCTCTGAACGAGCGTGCCACCGTCGACTATATTATTTCCGAAGGCCTGTACAACTTCAAGCTGTTTGAAAATGAGCAGGACCGTGTTGAGAAGGTGGAAAAGATCATCAACGAGGTCGGCCTGCTGCCCGAGCATCTGACCCGTTACCCCCATGAGTTCTCCGGCGGCCAGCGCCAGCGTATCGGTCTGGCCCGTGCCATGGTCATGGAGCCCGAACTGGTCATCGCCGACGAACCCATCTCCGCTCGGGACGTTTCCATTCGTGCCCAGGTTCTGAATCTGCTGAAAAAGTTCCAGAGAGAGCGCAACATCACCTACCTGTTCATCGCCCATGACCTGTCCATCGTCCGGTTCATTTCTGACCGTATCGGTGTTATCTACAAGGGCGACATCGTAGAAATCGCCGATGCAGAAGAACTGTTCGACTATCCTCTGCATCCTTACACCCGCTCTTTGATTTCCGCCATTCCCATCCCCGATCCCATCCTGGAGAAGAACAAGGTTCTGTTTACCTACGATCCTTCCGTCCACGATTACAGCGAGGACAAGCCTTCTCTGGTGAACATTGGCAATGACCACTATGTCTTTGGCAATGCCAAGGAGATCCAGGAGTATACTGCCATCCGGGAGAAGGGTGAAAAGCTGAAGTCTATCACCATTCTGGAACCCGGTGCCAGCAAGGAAGAAAAGCAGATGGCTGAGGATTCCATCCCCTCCACCGAAGGCATTCTGGATACCCCCCTGCACGATACCGGCAGCAAGTGGTATTCCATCCTGTCCTTCTTCCTGCCCCTGCTGGGTCTGATTGCCGCTGTGGTGTTCCGCAAGTTCAACCATATCCGCAATTACAAGGCCTGCAAGAAGGGCGCGCTGATCGGCCTTGCCACCATCGCCGCGGTGATTTTGTTCTTCGCGTTGATGCTTGTATTGGCTGTCATCTAGTATCTATGGTCGTGCGGAACGGCATCCAGGCCGTTCCGCACGTTTCCTTTGTTAGGAGCTGCAAAATTCCATGAAAAAATATGCCAGAGACAATCGTCCCTATGTGAAACCGGTGACCCGGATCGAACTTTCGGAAAAGAATATGAAGCTGCGCACCATTGCCATTGTGGTGCTGCTGAGCATTGGCGCTGTGGCGCTGATGTCCGGCTTGTTCCGGCTGCTGAAGGTGGAACCGGGCTGGCAGAAGGTGGAGGTTTCCTCCCGGAATCCCCACTGCGGCGGGGACTTCGTGCTGATGTATGATTTCCACGATTACGGCGGCTCTGCCACGGCAGCCAACCGGGAACTGACGACAGTATATACCGAGGCCGCAGAAAAGGCATATTTGCTGTTCTCTGCCGAGACTGAGGATGCCTCTGTGCAGAATCTCTGGCAGGTCAACAGCCACGTGAATACCCCGGTTTCCGTGGATCCGGTACTTTACGATGCTTTTGACAAGATTCAAAAAGCCGGAAACCGAAATATCTATCTGGCACCGGTCTACGCCGAATATAACCGGATTTTCCTTTGCGAAAACGAGGCAGAAGCGGCGCTGTACGATCCTGCTTTCCAGGAGGATTTGGGACCTTACCTGCAGGAACTGGCGGAGTTTGCCAATGACCCGCAGTCTGTGGATGTGAAACTGCTGGGGGAAAACCGGGTGCAGCTGACCGTGTCGGATGACTATCTTGCCTATGCCGAGGCCTACGAAATTGATACCTTTGTGGATTTTTCCTGGCTGAAAAATGCCTTTATTGCCGACTACCTGGCCCAGGTTCTTTGGGATGCGGGCTTTACCAGCGGATATCTTTCCAGCCATGACGGGTTTACGCGAAATTTGGACACCCGGGACAATGCCTATTCTGTAAACCTGTTTGACCGGCAGGGGAGTGACGTAAATCTGCCTGCCAAAATGGCCTATTCCGGTCCCAAGAGCATTGTATTCCTGCGAAACTTCCCCATGACAGAATTGGACAGATGGCACTATTTTGCCTATTCCACTGGCCGGATCACTTCCGTGCATATCGATCCGGCAGACGGCCAAAACAAGACCGCCATCGATTCTCTGACCGCCTATGCAGCGGACAAAGGCTGTGCTGAAATCCTGCTGGAACTGATTCCCGTATTTGTTGCGGATGAATTCCGGAGCGAAGCCCTTTCGCAGGCTGCCCGGAAGGAAATTTTCTCCGTCTGGTGCGAAGACAGCCGGCTGCAAACCACAGATCCCAACTTCCGGCTGGAATGGCTGGATGAAGCCTACTCTTTTCAATAAAAATGAAAGAACCCCGACACGGTTGACCAGACCGAGTCGGGGCTCTTTCAGAGAAAAAGAGAGGTAAGAAAATGAAAAAGAATGAAAATCTTTCTGTTTGCACTTATATTATACCCCAGGGGTTTTAAGAAATAAGGGTCAAAATATTAAAAAAGTATTAAGCGGGTAAAAATGCCAGGTGAATATTTGTGCAACCTATCCAATATAATGGGATTTCTTGCAAAAAATGCTGACAGGATGAACAAAAAAGCAGGAGCAATTGCTCCTGCTTTCCGCCGATTACCGTTATTCTGCCCAGGAGGGCACCGCCTCGTAACGAAGCTGCTTTCCTTTCCAGGGGAAGGTGATGCAGCAGGAAAACAGCATGGGGGCCGTCTTTTCGTCCCGGGAACCGTATTTGTGGTCACCCACCAGAGGAAAGCCTCTGCTGGAAAACTGCACCCGGATTTGATGGCTTCTGCCCGTGTGCAGCCGAATCCGCACAAGACTCTGCTCTCCCTGGGAAAGCCGCCGAAATTCCAGCCGGGCTTTTTTGACACCGCCCCGCTCCCGCTTGACCACGAAAACCTTGTTCTTTTTACTGTCCTTCCAAAGCAGGTCCGTCCAGTCACCGCTTTCCGGCGGGGTGCCGTGAACCATGGCCACATATTCCTTCACCATGGTCCCTTCCTGGACGGCTTTGCTCAGCGCGGCCGCGGCCTGTTTATTTCGGGCATAGATCATCACACCACCCACATTTTTGTCCAGCCGATGAATGGGAAAAACCTGGCCACCCAGCAGTCCCGCCAGCGCCGCAGGCACTTCCTGTTCAGAATCCAATCCCACGGGCTTGACACAGACTGCCAAATCCCGGTCGGAATACAAAATTTCCATAACGTTCCCTCGCCTTATCCGTTGTTTTGCTCCATTATAGCACACAGGACGGAAAAGTCCAAAGCAATTCCCATGCCGCAGTTGAAACTTTTGAAAATTTTAGTATAATAGAGGGAAGAACGGAGGAGAATACCATGACCACCAAAGACTTTCAGCGGAAATCGCCGCTGATCATTTTTCTGAGCTATTTTAAAAATCACAAAAAGCTGTTTGCCATTGACGTTTTGTGCGCAGTAGGCATTGCTGCCATCGATTTGCTGTTTCCCCTGGTGACCCGTCATGCTCTGTACGAATTGCTGCCCGGGCAACTGTACCGGACCTTCTTCATCGTGATGGTCGCTGTTGTATTCTGTTATCTGCTGCGTTCCTGTCTGAATTTCATTGTTGCCTACTATGGCCATACCTTCGGCATCCGGGTGGAGGCGGACATCCGCCGGGACCTGTTCCACCATATGCAGGAGCTGAGTGTGGAGTTTTATGATCGGAACCGAACCGGACAGCTGATGTCCCGGCTCACAGCGGACCTGTTTGAGGTAGCCGAATTAGCCCACCATGGTCCCGAGGATCTGATCACCTCCGTACTGACTGTCATCGGTGCCCTGGTCGTGATGGCATCCATCTGCGCACCCCTGGCGCTGGTGGTGGCGCTGATGATCCCTGTTTTTCTGGCGGTGGTAATGGTTCTGCGCCGACGGATGAAAAATGCGGCCCGGAAGGCCAAAGAAAAAACCGGCCACATCAACCAGGAGATTGAAAGCAGCCTGTCCGGCTACCGTACCTCCAAGGCGTTTGCCAATGAGGATGTGGAAAAGCGCCGCTTTGATGCAGCCAACGCCATTTTCCGCGGTTCAAAGCAGGAACATTACAAGGCAATGGGGATTTTCCACAGCACCATGGAATTCTTCCTGTGCAGTCTGAATGTGGTGGTTATCGGCGTCGGCGGCTACTATGTGATGAAGGGCCGGATGGACTATGTGGATCTTTTGACCTTCGCCCTGTATATTTCTTCCTTCGTCAGCCCGATGCGGAAGCTGACAAACTTCTCTGAGCAGTTCACCAACGGTTTTGCCGGTCTGACCCGGTTTGTGGAAGTCATGCGCATGGAGCCCGAGGTTCGGGATCAGCCTGATGCCGAAGTCTTGCGCGATGTGAAGGGTGCTATTTCCGTCAAAAATGTGTCCTTTGCCTATGAGGGCGATTTGGATGTGCTGCACGATGTAAGACTGGAAGTGAAGCCCGGGGAAACCGTAGCCATTGTTGGCCCCTCCGGCGGCGGCAAGACCACCCTTTGCCAGCTGATTCCCCGGTTCTATGATGTCCAGGGTGGCAGCATTGCCATTGACGGACTGGATATCCGGAATGTGACCCAGAGGAGCATCCACGAAGCCATTGGCATTGTCCAGCAGGATGTGTTCCTGTTTGCCGATACAGTGTTCGAGAACATCCGCTACGGCAAGCCCGATGCATCCATGGAGGAGGTGGTGGAGGCAGCGAAAAAGGCCGAAATCTACGAAGATATCCTGGCTATGCCCCAGGGCTTCGACACCTACGTGGGCGAGCGGGGAACTCTGCTCTCCGGCGGTCAGAAGCAGCGTATCGCCATTGCCCGGATTTTCCTGAAGAATCCCCCCATTCTGATTCTGGACGAAGCCACTTCCGCTCTGGACTCTGTAACGGAAGCCAAGATCCAGCGGGCCTTTGACAACCTGGCCGTGGGCCGTACCACGCTGATCATTGCCCACCGCCTTAGCACCATCCGCAATGCCAACCGCATCGTGTCCATTGCCGACGGTTTGATCACCGAATGCGGCACCCACGAGGAACTGCTGAACACCGACGGTATCTATTCCCAGCTGTACAAGACCCAGAATGCCCTGGCCCTGGAGGCCCTCAAGTAAACGTAAAGCCGCCGCGGTTTTCTGCGGCGGCTTTTCTGTGTTGACTTTAGCGAACACCTGTTCTATAATTGTAAAAAAGGGGGGAGTTTATGCACTATGTAACGGCGAAACACATTCTTTCTGCGGGTAATGGCATGAATCTGTACAGAGGCTGCCAGCATGGGTGCATCTACTGCGACTCCCGGAGCTTGTGCTATCAAATGAACCACCGGTTCGAGGATATCGAGGTAAAGGAGAATGCCATTTCCTTGCTGGAAACGGCGCTGAAAAGCAAGCGCAAACCTTGCATGATCGGTACCGGCTCCATGTCCGATCCCTATATGCCTCTGGAAGCGCAACTATTATACACACGAAAGGCTTTGGAAGTGATCGAAAAGCACGGTTTTGGTGCTACGGTGCTGACCAAATCGGACCGGGTCCTTCGGGACCTGGACCTGCTGCAAAAAATCAACAGCCATGGCAAAGCGGTGGTGCAGATGACGATTACCACCTGGGACGAAAAGCTGTGCCGCATTCTGGAACCCAATGTTTCCACGACCCGGGAACGGGTGGCGGCGCTGAAAACCCTCCGGGATGCAGGTATTCCCACGGTTGTATGGCTTTGTCCCATTCTGCCTTTCCTCAACGACACGGAAGAAAACATTCGGGCAATTGTAGACGCCTGCCATGACGCCAGGGTAAAGGGGATCATCAATTTCGGCATGGGACTTACCCTCCGGGATGGGAATCGGGAGTTCTTTTACGCCCAGCTGGACCGGCATTTCCCGGGACTGAAAGAGCGCTATATCCGCACCTACGGCAATGCCTACGAGTTACCCAGCCCCCGGCACCGGGAACTGTCCCGACTGTTCCACAGCACCTGTGAGGAGTACGGCATCTGGCATGACAACGACCGGATTTTTCGCTACCTCATGGAATTTGAGGAAAAGAACCATCAGCTGAGTTTCTTTTGAAACAGAAAAGCCGCAGAAGCAAATGCTTCTGCGGCTTTGGTCCGAGTGGGGAGATTTGTTTCACTAAGGAGCGGTTCGGTCTAGCCCTCGCCGGCGGCGCTAATCCGGGCCACATTTTATTGTTCGAATCTCCATCTGAAGAAGGAGCAAGAGGACAGCGAAAGCTGTCCTCTTACTCCTTGGGTTTGGTGGTAATTATGGATACAATTCTCGGCAACAGTTTGGAGAATGTACCCCTCATGTAAATTCTGTACCCCCCGGTGTTTTGCTGTACCCCAGCACAAATTTTTGTACCCCAAGTGATAAAAGTGTGCCCCAAGAAGTACCGGGAATCCCTGAATTATCTGTTAGATAAATT
>JAZSHO010000168.1:0-4422 GCA_045533345.1 Faecousia sp.
TGGGTGTTCTGACACCAATGGAGAAGCACTACAGTTATCCGTTGGCTGCATAAAAAACTTCCGGCAACCCGAACCGAGTCACCGGAAGTACAAAAATATTTTGTTTTATTTCACCGTCTACTTGACGGGGAGCAGTTCACATTGGAACCGGGGCGTAAGTGTTTGTTATGCCTGGTAGCGCAGGATGGGGTTACGGGATGCGGTGACGTCGTCGGGACGGCCGATCTGCGCCTCCGCTTTGCGGCGGCCTCTCCCGAGCCAGTCATCCGAAAAATATTTTATTTGGGCATTATCCCTACATAGCAAGGTAACCACGGCCCGTTGGAGAAAGTTAAGGAAATTGGATAAGTTTGACAGTTAGCAACAAATTGTATATCTGTGTTTTGCGCATAGTATGAAAACTAAAAAATGTCATTGCGAACCAGTCCTCAGACTGGTGTGGCAATCCCCCGAGCATTCCTGGAATTATCAGGGGATCGCCACGCCAGTGTGCGCACTGGCTCGCGATGACAACATTTTCTATTTATGATTCCCCAGCCAACGGGCGGCGCAGTGGGCATAGCCTGCGGCACCCATGGGGCAGACATCCTCGTTGAACCGGACCTTGGGGTTGTGGGCGGGGTAAGCCCCGCGGTCATCCAGATATCCTGCGGAAAGGTAAACGAACGTGCCGGGAATTCGCTCGGCGATGGAGGCAAAGTCCTCCGAAGCGCTGGCGCTGATACCTCCCCGGCCCATGGCCCCGGGAATACCCATCTCCTGCAGATAGCCCACCACTTCTTCCGTCAGTTTGGGGTCGCAGATGAGGGGAGGAACCTGGGACAGCATGGTAACAGTGGCGGAGCCGCCGTAAACCTCGGCAGTTTTGACAGCCACTTCCTGCATCCGGCGAACCAGCAGTTCCCGGCTGGCCCGGTCGTTGGTGCGGATGGTGCCTTCCAGACAGGCGGATTCGGGGATGATATTGGGGGCGGAACCGGCCTGGAATTTGCCCACGGTCATGACGCACATTTTGCCGGGGTCTGCTTCCCGGGCAATGAGGGCCTCCAGGGCCAGATACACATGGACGGCGATGTTGATGGGGTCGATGGCGTTGTTGGGGTAGGCACCGTGGGCGCCCTTGCCCCGGATGTCAATGCGGAAGCCGTCCACGGAGGCCATCATGGTGCCGGTGCTGTTGTACATATAAAGGCCAATGGGCATCTTGCCGGAGGTCACATGGAACGCAAGAGCCGCCTGGGGAGCGGGACTTTCCAGAATGCCGTTTTCAATCATGTTCTTGGCACCCTCAAAGGTTTCCTCGGCGCTCTGGAACATGAATTTTACGGTGCCTTCCAGGGCATCCTCCTGCTCCTTCAGCAGTTTGGCGGCGGTGAGGAGCATGGCGGCGTGGAAATCATGGCCGCAGGTGTGGGCTTGATTCCCTGTGGGGCAGGCGAAGGCTTCGCCGCTTTCCTCGCCCATGGGCAGAGCGTCCATATCCGCCCGGAGCAGGATGCAGTTGCCGCCCTTGCCCACCGTGGCGGTAACGCCGTAGCCGCATTCTTTGGGTTCCAGGCCGTACTCTGCCAGTTTCTCCATCACATAAGCTTTGGCCTTGGGCATGTTAAGTCCCACTTCCGCATTGGCATGGAACCAGCGGCGGTGGGCAACGGTCTCCTCCCGCAGCTCCAGGGCTCGTTCGTAAAAATTCATGGCAAAGGCTCCTCTCGGCTGTTTTTTCTAAATCAATGGTTATTCGTTTTAGCGAAAAGACGAAAATGCACCAAGTACAGCTATGTCATTCCGAGCAAGCGTCAGCGCGTCGAGGAATCTTCGCATTTGGTCGACATTTGTAGTACAATCGGTGCCAAGATCCCTCGAATCGCTTCGCTCCCTCGGGATGACAACTGCGTTTATGGTATTTAGGTTATATGTGATGATCGGTTTTGATAGCGATTTGTTTTATTATGCGCCGTTGCGCCATGGGTTACAATAACAATTCGAAAAAAGCCGGGGCATCTGGCGATGCCCCGGCAAAAATATGGAATTAGTCAACCAGGTCGTAGCCGTTCAGCTTCTTGTTCAGCATCTTCAGCATCTTCTCATCGGGAGCGCCGTTCATGCCCAGCAGAGTCTCCATGTTGAAGTTGCCGACCATGTTCCACATGGGATGCTCGGGGCTCAGCTTAAAGCCGCCCATCATCTTGGAAACGAATTCCCAGGCTTCCTCATTCTTGTAGATGTCCATGATCTTGGTCTTGATGCTCATCTTGCCCTCGGGGAATTCCATGGGGCCTTCGTCCAGCTCCACATCGCCCATGGCGGTGAACCAGTTGGCGGCGCCTTCGTTGCCGTCGTCGGTCTGGGGCAGGGTGTAGATTTCGGGTTCCACCTCAACCTTTTCGATGGTCATGGTGTCCTTCACGGCGCCTGCGTCAGCCACGAAGATGTTGTAGCCCTCAGCCAGAGCCACATCGAAGCGGCAGATGTGGTCAACGGCTTCCTGGGTGCCCTGGGACTGTCCGTTGAGGAACAGTTCCACGGACTCCTGGTTGGTGTAGACCTTGATCTCACGGACTTCACCTGCGCGCTGGGCATAGCGCTTGCCGCACAGATGGACCATGGGAGTGGGGTTCCAGTATGCCTTGTAGATGTAGTAGCTGTCCTTCTTGGTCAGACGGTCCATGGTGACCAGACCCTTGTTGTTACGGCCTGCAACGCCGCCCTCGTCACGGGCTGCGCAGCCGAAGTCGAACATGTTCCAAACGTGGCTGGACCAGATCCAGGGGCGCTCGTCCAGGACCTTTGCCATATGCTCGTGGTACAGAGCCTGGTAGTCTTCGGAGTAGTCCTTGCACTTGGGATCAATACCGTGGTAGGTGATGATGCCTTCACAGCCGTACTCGGAAACACCCAGGGGGATGGAGGGGTGCATGGCGTGGAACTTATCCAGCCAGGGACCGTTGTCTTCCATCTTGCCGCCGTACCAGCCGAAGTAGTGGTTGTAGCTCTCGGTATCGGTGATGTAGTGCATGGGGCCGTCCATGGGGGTGAAGGAAACGTGAGCGATGGTGGTCAGTCTGGTGGGATCCAGTTCCTTGCACAGGGCGTTCAGCTCCTTGTGGTTCTGAACCAGCTCCTCGGAGATGCCGCCGATGAGGATCTCATTGGAAACGCCCCAGAACATGATGGAGGGGTGGTTGTAGTTCTGGATGATCAGTTCCTTCATCTGCTCGATGCAGTTCTGGTGAGCGGCGGGGTTCTTGCTCATGACGGAAATGAAGGGGATCTCAGCCCAGATGGCGAAGCCCAGCTCGTCACAGGCATCGTAGAAGTCCTGGGAGTGCTGATAGTGGGCCAGGCGGATGGTGTTGGCGCCCAGTTCCTTGATGATGCAGGCATCCTCGTAGTGGTCATCGGCGGTCAGAGCGTTGCCGATGTACATCAGATCCTGGTGACGGGAAACACCACGCAGGGGGGTCAGAACGCCGTTGATGTGGAAGCCTTCCTGGGGGTCGCAGAAGAAGGTACGGACACCAACACGGGTGTCGATCTCGTCGCAGGTCTCGTTTCTTCTCTGGAGCTGCGCAACCACGGTGTACAGGTAGGGCTCGTCGAAGTCCCACAGGTTCACGTAGGGAACGAAAATGGTGGTCTTGGTGGCATCGGCGGGACGAACGGCATAGCCCACTTCCTTGCCCTCTTCGTCAAAGATGCTGTACTGAACGGTGTAGTTCTCGTCGATGTTCTTAACGAAGGATTCGATTTCGAAGGTAGCGCCGCCGCACTCGGTGGGCTTGGGGGTGACCATGATGCCGGGGCCGCCGTAGTAGCTAAGGTCGAAGTGGGCGTTGGGCACGCTGATGATGTTCACATCACGGTACAGACCGCCGTAGAAGGTAAAGTCGGCGTTCTGGGGGTAGACGTAGTCGTTGGCAGCGTTGGCGACGGAAACCACCAGCAGGTTCTCTTCGCCGTCCTTGCAGTAATCGGTGATATCAGCACGGAAGGTGGAGTAGCCGCCCTCGTGGTAAATGACCTTCTGACCATTGACGTAGACGGTAGCCTCAGAGTTGGCGCCCTGGAACTCCACGAACACCCGGCCGCCGGCCAGGGGCTGCTTGGGAGTGGGGAAGGTCTTGGCATACCAGCACTTTCCGCGGTAGTAGCTGCCGTTGCCGTCGTTGCCGTCCACGGCGTTCCAGGTATGGGGCAGATTGACCGTTTCCCAGTCAGCCGGGTAGGCTGCAGGCAGACCGACGTCCTGCTTCATAAATTTCCAGCTCTCATTGATGTTGATAATCGCTCTCATAGGAACCGCCTTTCTCTAGAAAAAATTTCCTTTTTTTATTATACGCCTGTCCATACGGTTTTCCAAGTCACCGTTTTCCACAATGGTTTGGCCCAATTATTGCCGTTTTGCCCGTTGACACAGCATTA
>JAZSHO010000169.1:0-10696 GCA_045533345.1 Faecousia sp.
TGGGTGTTCTGACACCAATGGAGAAGCACTACAGTTATCCGTTGGCTGCATAAAAAACTTCCGGCAACCCGAACCGAGTCACCGGAAGTACAAAAATATTTTGTTTTATTTCACCGTCTACTTGACGGGGAGCAGTTCACAACCATCCGGGGTCCTGCTTTAATTGAATTCCGCGCTGTCGAAGGTGATAACGGTATAATATTTCCCCTGGCCCAGGTCGTTGAGGGCATTTTCCAGGGCTTCCTGCAGCTGGCCCTCCTGTCCACGGAGTTCCGCAGGCAAGGCAAGGTCGAAAATCAGATTGGTATGTCCCGTACCCGGCACCATCCGGAAATCGTGGATGCTCAGCCGGGGATCCTTCACCTGGAGGATCGCCGCCACCAGCTGGCGCATCCGGTTCAGCTCCGGGTCGTTGGTCACCACCGGGTCATAATGGATGACCAGATGGACATTGTGGCTACGCAGGCACTCCCGCTCCATGTCGTCGATCAACTCATGACACAGCAGAGGGTCCTCGTCCTTGTCCATCTCCACATGTAAGCTGGCGAACCGCTGGCCGGGGCCGTAGTCATGGACCATCAAATCGTGAAAACCCAGAACCTTGGGCTGGGCCTCGATGTAGTCCACGATTTTCTGCCGCAGCTCCGGGTCGGCGCTTTCGCCCAGCAGAGGGGAGATGGTATCCTTGGCGGCGTTCCAGCCGCTGTACAGAATCAACACCGCCACCGCCATACCCATAAAGCCGTCCACATTTACCTTGGTCAGGGCACCGATGACGGAAGACAGCAGCACCGCGCCGGTGGCGATGCAGTCGTTGCGGCTGTCTGCCGCAGCGGCCATCAGGGAGGCGGAGTTGATTTTCTTGCCAAGGGTGGTGTTGAACAGGCTCATCCACAGCTTCATGGCAATGGAGGCCACCAGAATCACCGCCGCCGCCACCGTGAATTCCACCGGGGTGGGCCGGAGGATTTTCTCCAGGGAGGATTTGGCCAATTCCACGCCGATGACCAGAATCAGCACCGCCACACCCAGTCCGCTTAAGTACTCCAGCCGGGCGTGACCGTAGGGATGGTGGGGGTCCGCAGGCTTGCCCGCCAGCCGAAAACCTACCAGAGTGACGATGGAACCGGTGGCATCGGACAGGTTGTTCATGGCATCGGCGGTGATGGCCAGGGACCCGGTCAGCGCGCCTGCCAGCAGTTTACATAAGCACAGCAGCAGGTTGCACACAATGCCCACAGCGCCGCTGAGGGCGCCGATGGCCGACCGGGCGGCAGTGGAATCCGCCTTTTCAAAATCCTTTACAAACAGGCGAAGGAGCAGTTTTGTCATGTTTTTTCCTCACTTTTTGTGGTTTTTTCAACTCTACCCCCAGTAGAATAGGGAATTCTACCGGTAGTGGGGTATCATAACACCGGGATTCTCCCCTTTATAGGGTGACATTCCCGTGATTTTACGATATGATATGTACGCGAAAACGATTACAGCGGTTTCTTTATGAGACCGTGATTTTTTTGGAGTGTGAATGCTATGTCCTATAAGATTATTACCGATTCCTGCTGCGACTTCACTGACCGGATGTGCGCCCAGCTGGATGTTTCCCATGTTCCTCTGATCGTCACCTACAACGGGGAAAGCCACACCAACTTCTCCGAGGAAACCGCCATCAAGGCTTTCTATGACGAACTGCGCAGCGGCGTTACCGCCACCACCTCCGCCGTCAACCCCGAGGGTTGGGCCGGCCTCATGGAGGGCATCCTGGCAGAGGGTAACGACGTGCTGGCCATCTGCTTCTCCTCCGGACTGTCCACCACCTACCAGTCCGCCGTCATCGCCGCCGATGAACTGCGGGAAAAATATCCCGACCGGAAAATTCATGTGGTGGACTCCCTCTGCGCCGCCCTGGGCCAGGGTCTGCTGATCTGGTACGCCTGCCAGAAGCGGGACCAGGGTACGAGCCTGGAAGATCTGACCGCCTGGGTGGAAGACAACAAGCTGCACCTGTGCCACTGGGTCACCGTGGATGACCTGAGTCATCTGAAGCGGGGCGGCCGCATCAGCGCCACCTCTGCACTGGTTGGCACCATGCTGAACATCAAGCCCATCATCCATCTGAATGACGAGGGCAAGCTGATCAACGTGGCCAAGGTCCGTGGCAGAAAGACTGCCATTCAGTACATCGCCGACAAGATGGGCCAGCTGGGCAAGGATTACGAGAACGAGACCTGCTTCGTGGTCCACGGCGACTGCGAGGCCGACGCCCAGATTTTGGCAAACATCATCAAGGAAAAGTACGGCGTGAAGAACGTCCACATCGGCTATCTGGGCCCCGTCATCGGCGCCCACACCGGCCCCGGCGTTCTGTCCGTATTCTTCATGGGCGAGCATCGTTAAATTGGGTATGTAGGGGCCGGGTTTCCCGGCTCGCTGCACCTATGGAACTTGGGCAGTAATGGCTGCGTATCCTGTAACGCCAACTTCTGTCATTGCGAGGAGGGATGCAAAGCATCCCGACGTGGCAATCCGCATCCCCTGCAAGCGAAGCTTGCTGTGCCTTCGGCACAATTATGGCCCAAAGGGCCATATCGCTCTGCGAGCGACAAAGAGAACGGATTGCCAGCTGTGCATAACTCTCTGTAAGCAGCTAAAGCTGCAACAGAGAGTAAACACCAGTGTGCGCACTGGTTCGCAATGACAGTAAACTTTTACTTTCCGCAACAATTTCGCTTTTTCCTCAAATTTCAGAAACAGTTAGGGCTGCCTTCCCCGGCAGCCCTATGTTTTTACCATTGTAATGTTACCGGGCCGAGTGGACGGGTGACGAGTACAACCGTAGTTCGTGCGAATTGGCCCCGGGGCCTTCCCCGGCTTTTACTTAAATTCCTCGGGGACGAAATCCAGGGTAATGGACTTCACACCGGTCTGGAGCCGGGTGTACTTGACACCGGCGGAATCCATCATCCGCTTGGAGGCCAGGGTGGCCATGGAGTCGGCATACTTGTCGGACAGGTAGTAGACCTCTTTCACGCCGCTCTGGATGATGGCCTTGGCGCACTCGTTGCAGGGGAACAGAGCCACATACAGCTTGCTGCCCCGAAGGTCACGGCCGTTGGCGTTCAGCACCGCATTCAGCTCCGCGTGGACCACATAGGGGTACTTGGTATCGATGCCCTCCCGTTCCCAGGGGTATTCGTCATCGCTGCAGCCCTTGGGCATACCGTTGTAGCCGGTGGAAATGATGATGTTGTCCTGAGATACGATGCAGGCACCCACCTGGGTATTGGGGTCCTTGCTGCGCTTGGCAGCCAGCATGGCGATGCCCATAAAATATTCGTCCCAGTTGATATAGTCAGAACGCTTCATAATGTGACCTCCTGCGTTTTTTTCCATTATACATGAAACCCAAGGTAAGCACAACCCTCAAATAGAAAAATGTCATCGCGAACCAGTCCTCAGACTGGTGTGGCGATCCCCCATGGTTTCCAGGAGTGTCCGGGGGATTGCCACGCCAGTGTGCACACTGGCTCGCAATGACAGCGAAATTTTTTAGTCAAAAAAGTCCTTTAAGTTGTCAATAAACTTTTTTCGCTTGGGGGTGACCTCCATGGTTCCCTCCAGCTGACGCAGTAGTTCCTTCTGCTCCTTGGTTAGTCTTGTGGGGGTCTCCACAACAACGGTGAACCGGTGGTTGCCCCGACGGCGGGGGTTGTTCACCTCGGGGATACCCTTTTCCCGCAGGACGAATTCACGACCTGTCTGGGTTCCCTCGGGGATATCATACTCTACCTTGCCGTCCAGGGTGGGTACCTGGATGGTGGCGCCCAGAGCCGCCTGGGCGAAGGAGATGGGTACCTCGCAAAGCACATCCCGGTCCTCCCGGGTGAAAATGGGATGCCGCTTGATGTAAATTTCCACCAGCAGGTCGCCGTTGGGACCGCCGTTGCTGCCAACGCAGCCTTCGCTGCGGACGCGCACGCTCTGGCCTGCATCCACACCGGCAGGGACCTTGACCTTGACCTTGTTGGTCCGGCGGACCTTGCCCTTGCCCTTGCAGGTGTTGCAGGGGTTCTTGATGATCTTGCCCCGGCCGGAGCAGGAAGGACAGGTGGTGGTGGACTGCATCTGCATGCCCATGAAGTTCTGGACGGTGCGGACCTGGCCACGGCCGCCGCACTGGGAGCAGGTTTCGATGACCCCGTCGGCGCTGCCGCTGCCGGAGCAGGCGGAGCAGTTCTCGATCCGCTGGCTGGACACTTCCTTCTCACAGCCGAAGGCCGCTTCCTCAAAGGTCAGCTCCAGATGGGCCATGACGTTCTCGCCCCGGCGGGGGACATTCTGCTGCCGGGCACTGCCGCCGGTGGTGGCACCGCCGCCGAAGAACTCGCTGAAAATATCACCGAAGCCGCCGAAACCGGAGCCGCCGAAGCCACCAAAGCCTGCGCCGCCGTAGCTGCCGGCACCGGCACCGTAGTTGGGATCCACACCGGCGAAGCCGAACTGGTCGTAACGGGCGCGCTTGTCGTCATCGGACAGGACCTCGTAGGCCTCGCCACACTCCTTGAACTTCTCCTCGGCGGTCTTGTCGCCGGGATTCCGGTCGGGATGGTACTTCATGGCGGCCTTACGGTAGGCTTTCTTTATTTCATCGGCACTGGCGCCCTTGTTGACACCCAGTACCTCGTAATAGTCACGTTTGTTTTCTGCCATAAATAATCACCTCTTCGTTAAAGAAACGCCCTGCGGGCGTTGGCATCCTGCGGATGCCGGGGTACGGATTGCCACACCAGTCTGCGGACTGGTTCGCAATGACAGTGCATGACATTGGTCACTGCACTGAAATCGACGCTGGCAGGTAACGAAAACCATGTCATTCCGAGCCAGTGCCCACACTGGCGTGGGAATCCGTTCTCCTGCGGCGTCAGCCGCATCGGCCAAAGGCCGATATTTTACTGTTATATACACCAACAAGGGGCGGCGGTGCGCCGCCCCTTTGGGGTCAATTTAGCTTAGTCGACAGTTTCGTAGTCGGCATCCACAACGCCATCGTCGTTCTGGGGAGCCTGGTAGCCGCCCTGGGCACCCTGGGGGTTGGCCTGCTGGTACAGCTTCTCGGAAACCTTATAGAAAGCCTGCTGGACTTCCTCGGTAGCGGCCTTGATGGCAGACACATCGTTGCCCTTGTTGACTTCCTTCAGCTTGTCGCAGGCAGCCTGGATGGAAGCCTTCTCGTCAGCGCTGATCTTGTCGCCCAGCTCGTTCAGAGTCTTCTCGGTCTGGTAGACGGTCTGGTCAGCGGCATTGTGGGTGTCAACCTCTTCCTTACGGGCCTTGTCTTCGGCGGCGTACTGCTCAGCCTCCCGGACAGCCTTGTCGATGTCCTCCTGGCTCAGGTTGGTGGAAGCGGGGATGGAGATGGTGGCCTCCTTGCCGGGGCCCGGGTCCTTGGCGGAGACCTTGACGATGCCGTTGGCATCGATGTCGAAGGTGACTTCGATCTGGGGCACGCCACGGGGTGCGGGAGCGATGCCGCTCAGCTGGAAATTGCCCAGGGTCTTGTTGTAGGCAGCCATTTCCCGCTCGCCCTGGAGCACATGGATGTCCACAGAGGTCTGGCCGTCGGCAGCGGTGGAGAAGATCTGGCTCTTGTGGGTGGGGATGGTGGTGTTCCGGTCGATCAGACGGGTGAACACACCGCCCATGGTCTCAATACCCAGGGACAGGGGAGTGACATCCAGCAGCAGGATGTCCTGGACATCGCCGGTCAGAACGCCGCCCTGGATGGCTGCGCCCACAGCGACGCACTCGTCGGGGTTGATGCCCTTGAAGCCGTCCTTGCCGGTGATGGACTTAACAGCTTCCTGGACAGCGGGAATACGGGTGGAACCGCCAACCAGCAGGACCTTGTGCAGGTCGGAAGCGGAGAGGCCTGCGTCGGACATAGCCTGACGGACGGGCTTCAGAGTACGCTCAACCAGATCGGCAGTCAGCTCATTGAACTTGGCACGGGAGATGGTCACGTCCAGGTGCTTGGGGCCGGTGGCGTCAGCGGTGATATAGGGCAGGTTCACGTTGGTGGTGGTCATGCCGCTGAGCTCAATCTTGGCCTTCTCGGCAGCCTCCTTCAGACGCTGCATGGCAACCCGGTCGTTGGCCAGGTTGATGCCCTCGGCCTTCTTGAACTCGGCAACCAGGTAATCCATGATTCTCTGGTCGAAGTCGTCGCCGCCCAGACGGGTGTCACCGGCGGTAGCCAGAACCTCGATGATGCCGTCGCCGATGTCCAGGATGGACACGTCGAAGGTACCGCCGCCCAGGTCATAGACCATGATCTTCTGCTCAGTTTCCTTGTCCAGGCCGTAAGCCAGAGCAGCTGCGGTGGGCTCGTTGATGATACGCTTCACGTCCAGACCGGCGATCTTGCCTGCATCCTTGGTGGCCTGGCGCTGCGCGTCGGAGAAGTAAGCGGGGACAGTGATGACAGCCTCGGTGACGGTCTGGCCCAGGTAGCTTTCTGCGTCAGCCTTCAGCTTCTGCAGGACCATGGCGCTGATCTCCTGGGGAGTGTAGCCCTTGCCGTCGATGGTGACGTGGTAGTTTTCGCCCATGTGGCGCTTGATGGAAGCCACGGTGCGGTCAGCATTGGTGACAGCCTGGCGCTTGGCAACCTGGCCCACCATACGCTCGCCGGTCTTGGAGAAAGCCACGACAGAGGGGGTAGTACGGGTGCCTTCTGCGTTGGCGATAACAACGGGTTCGCCGCCTTCCAGAACAGCGACGCAGGAATTGGTAGTACCAAGGTCGATACCGATAATCTTAGACATAATAATTTCCTCCTATATAGTAACTAAATTTTTTAACAAAGTAAGATATTCCACTGTCATTGCGAGGAGGCCCCTTGTGGGCCGACGTGGCAATCCCCCGGACATTCCGGAAACTTTCGGGGATCGCCACACCAGTCTTCGGACTGGTTCGCGATGACATGCGTTGATTTTAGATTTCTCTTAGTTAGCCACCTGGACCATTGCGAACCGGACAACCTTATCGCCGATCTTAAAGCCCTTCTGGAACACCTGGGAGATGGTGTTCTCTTCCAGTTCGTCAGAGTCGATGTGCATCACCGCATTGTGGATATTGGGGTCGAACACATCGCCCACATTGCCGAAGATTTCCACACCCAGAGAGGTGAAGATCTTGATAAGCTCCTGCATGGTCAGCTCCACGCCCTTTTTATAAGCGGCGTCGGAGGTTTCCTGGTTCAGAGCCCGCTCTAAGTTGTCG
Organism: Faecousia sp.; assembly: GCA_045533345.1. Classification (GTDB taxonomy): domain Bacteria; phylum Bacillota; class Clostridia; order Oscillospirales; family Oscillospiraceae; genus Faecousia. The sequence continues at coordinate 7,279 of JAZSHO010000169.1, forward strand.
TAGACAGGCAGCATCTTTGCCACGGCGTCTGCCTTGCCGTTTCCGTAGCTGGCTTCCTTTTCCTTTACGGTGCGCTTGCGGAAGTTGTCGAACTCCGCGGCCAGCCGCAGGTGGGAATCCCGCTCGGCGTTATATTTTTCCTCCCAGGGGTTGACTTCGACGACTTCCTCCACGGTTTCCTCTACGGTCTCCTCCTGGATTTCTTCATTCCGTTCTTTTTCCAGTTCTGCCACTGATATTTCCTCCATGGTCTGTATTTCCATGTCATTGCGGCCCCCAAATGTTACTGTCATTGCGAGCCAGTGCTCACACTGGCGTGGCAATCTCCCGGACTTTCCGGAAACCATAGGGGATCGCCACACCAGTCTGCGGACTGGTTCGCGATGACACCATTATTTTTTATTCTTCGTTATCTTCCACCGCCTCCGGCAGCTGGGGCTGCTCGGGCTTGGCGAACATTTTGCTCAGGCTCTCGGCGAAGTAGCTAAGCTGGCCGTCACCTTGGCATAATCCATACGGGTGGGTCCCACCACGCCGATCATGCCCTGCATACCGTCGCCGATGTCGAATTTCGTCATGACAACGGAGGTATCCTTTAATTCCTTGGCCACATGCTCTGGGCCGACCAGCACCTTGGTGCCGTTGGCGCCCTGCATGACCGCAGGAAGATTGCTCAAATTATCCTCATCGATGGAGCTGATGATCCGCTGGGCCTTGTCCACGTCCTGATACTCGGGAAGGCTCAAAAGCCTTGCCTGTCCGGCCACCGCCATATTGGTGGAGCCGTGGTTTCGCAGGGTCTCCTGGGTGAAGTCCAGGATCACGGGAACCAGCGTGGCTGCGTTCCCGGCGGAGCGCATGACCTTTTCCATCAGATCCCCGGTGAATTCCTCCAGAGAGATGTCCGTCATGGTGGCGTTCAGCACCGCGCTAAGGAGCTTCAGATCCGTTTCGCCGATGTTCAGCGGCAGCTTGATCAGCTTGTTGACCACCTGGTCGCCGTGGAGCATCAGTACCAGAATGAAACTGCCTGCTCCGGCGGAAATCAGCTCGAACCGCTGGACCCGGGCGCTTACGCTGCGGGAGGCGGCGGAGATGGCGGGCAGGTCCGTAGCCTGGGACACAAGCTTGGCCACCTTTTCCACCAGCTTATCCACACGCTGCATCTTTTCTTCGATGGCGATGTTGATGGATTTGGTTTCGTCCATGCTGAGCCGGTAGTCCAGCATCAGCTCATCCACATACAGCCGGTAGCCTGCGGCGGAGGGGATCCGTCCGGCGCTGGTGTGGGGCTGCTCTAAGTAGCCCATGGCAGTGAGGTCTGCCATTTCGTTGCGGATGGTAGCGGAGGAGTATTTCATGTCGGGCAATTCGGTGATTGCCTTGGAGCCTACGGGCTCGGCGGTGCGGATGTACAGGTCAACGACGCTGCGCAGCACCTTTTTCTTACGCTCGGTAAGTTCCATATCTCTCCTCCTGTTTTGTTTTAGCACTCAACACCTCTGAGTGCTAAGCACACTATACCAGAGAGTGCTAAAAAAGTCAATGGGTGAAATTTGAATTGTTTTTGAACTTTTTGCGGCGAGTCGCCGCCGACAACGCGAGCCTTTGGTTGGTCTGTAACCCAAGGCCATTGGGTGGTCAGCCCGATTCGTTACTGCTGAGGGATATGGGCATTTATTGGGCGGGCATGGGCCCGCAGCCAATGCGCACGTAATTCAGTGGTGGTCGTTACCCGTTCACTCTGCCCGGTAACGATGCTGCCGAGGTAAATTATTGTTTCGCGGAGTAATGGGTGCTGGGTACCAAGGCTCCCTCTGACGAGGGAGCTGTCGCCGAAGGCGACTGAGGGAGAGAAAAAATGTACGATTTACACTAACTGCAAGCAAAAACGTAACATTTTCTCTCCCCCAGTCACGCTGTTCGCGTGCCAGTCCCCTCGTCAGAGGGGGCCGAGGGTGCGGTGCACATCGCCCGCTAAACTACAATTTAGCGTCCCATGCATATCCTGCCACCTTTGGGGAAATCTATTCCTCAAAGAGGTGAGGACAATGATCCATTCCTACCTGCGCACCATCATTTTATATCTGGTGCTGATCCTGGTGATCCGCCTCATGGGCAAGCGGCAGATCGGCCAAATGGAGGCATCGGAATTCGTGGTGACCATGCTGGTAGCCAACTTAGCCTCCATCCCCATGCAGGACACCGGCATCCCCCTGTATTCCGGACTGATTCCCATTTTAACGGTGCTGGGAGCAGAACTGTTCTTAAGCTGGCTGATCATGAAAAGCGTACTGTTCCGGAAATTTTTATGCGGCAAGCCGGTGATCCTCATTGAAAACGGAAAAATCCTCCAGGACAACCTCCGCAGGACTCGGGTGACCCTGGACGAGCTGACGGGCCATCTGCGGGAAAAAGATGTGCTGGACATCCGCTCTGTTCAGTACGCCATTTTGGAAACCGACGGGAATCTGTCCGTCTTTCCGTACCCAAAGGAGCGGCCCGCCAGCGCCAAGGAGGCCGGAATCCAGGCCGGGAAGCAGTCCCTGCCCTATACCATCATCGAGGACGGCTACCTGTCCCGGGAGAATCTGCGGCTTTCCGGGAAAGACGAGGTCTGGCTCCGGCGGGTGCTGGAGGAAAACATCGCCACAGCAGAGGAAACCTTCCTGCTGACGGTGGACGGCACAGGAAAAACAATCTTCTTTCGAAAGGAGCCCAGCGGATGAAACGGGGAGGAATCGGACTGGCAATCCTGCTGATCCTGCTGGCGGCGGGATTTCTGGCCACCTGGTTTATGGAGGAGGTCCATGAGCAGATGGGAGACACATTGGAAAAGGCCGGGAAGCTGGCTCTTGCTGAGAACTGGGAGGGGGCGGACCGTCTGGTCCGCAAAGCCCGGCAGGATTGGGAGAAAAAGCGGCGCATCAGCGCCGCCCTCAGCAGCCACGCCCCTCTGGAGGAGATCGACAGTCTGTTTTCCCAGCTGGAAGTTTACCAGGGACAGCGGGAAAAGCTGGCCTTCGCCGCCGCCTGCGCCCAGCTTGCCAGTTATCTGGAAGACCTGGGCGACGCCCAGGATTTAACCTGGTGGAATCTGCTGTAAATTATTATTTGCCGGGGTGGCCCGGCGGCCAATGCGCACGGACTGCTCAGCAATTCACCATCCGTCCGCTCTGCCCGGTAACGTTTTTGCTAAGCTAAATTATTGTTTGCCGGGGTGGCCCGGCGGCCAACTCGCACGGACTGCGGCGGTAGTCGTTACCCGTTAACTCCGCCCGGTAACGATACTGCGGTGGTAAATTATTGTTTATCGCACTAATTAAAATGCATGTCATCGCGAACCATCCCGCAGGATGGTGTGGCGATCCCCTATGGTTTCCGGGAGTGTTTGGGGGATTGCCACGCCAGTGTGCGC
>JAZSHO010000182.1:0-12208 GCA_045533345.1 Faecousia sp.
GTACAGGCCATATTTCGCAAAGATGGGAGGCAGCACATTCTCCAGCACGGCGAACACGTCGTCCTGAGAAGCGAAGGCCATTTCCATATCCAGCTGATAGAATTCGCCGGGGCTGCGGTCGCCGCGGGCGTCCTCGTCGCGGAAGCAGGGAGCGATCTGGAAATACTTATCGAAGCCGGAGGTCATCAGCAGCTGCTTGAACTGCTGGGGCGCCTGGGGCAGGGCGTAGAACTGGCCGGGATGCTTGCGGGCAGGCACCAGGTAGTCGCGGGCGCCCTCGGGAGAAGAGGCGGTGAGGATGGGAGTGGTGATCTCCAGGAAGCCCTTCTCGGTCATCAGACGGCGCAGCTCGGCAACCACCTGGCAGCGCAGGATGATATTGCTCTTGACAGCGGGGTTGCGCAGGTCCAGGAAGCGGTACTTCAGGCGGACATTCTCGTCAGCGTCCTTGGACTTGTTGATCTCAAAGGGCAGCTGGTTGTGCCGGCACTTGCCCAGCACCTCGATTCGCTCGGGGACCACTTCGATCTCGCCGGTGGGGATCTTCTTATTCTTGCTTTCCCGCTCCCGGACGGTACCGGTGACGGAGATGGTGGATTCCTTGTTGATGGGCTTGATGGCCTTCATCATCTCTTCGTTCTCGATGACCACCTGGGTGGTGCCGTAGTAGTCACGGAGGACACAGAAGGCGAAATTTGCGCCCACTTCGCGGACATTTTCCAGCCAGCCAACAATGGTGACGGCCTTGCCGGCGTCGCTGAGCCGCAGCTCGCCGCAATTATGTGTTCTGGATTGCATCATAGTGATAATCCTCTCTTATCTATTATTTAACCAAATTATTATCACACAAATTGTAGAAAAAGTCAATGGATTTGCGCAGAAAAACAGCCCGCCGGGCAGGCGGGCTGTGGCATTCCTTAGTCCTCGAAGGTCAGAACATCCTTATACTTTTCCTTGAAGATCTCGTAAACGGCGTTGAGGGTCTTCTCGTCCTCCACGGCCAGATAATTTTCATTCTCTTCGTCCACAGGCTCGATCTCCATGATGACGATCTCAGTGGAAGGCTCGTCGAAGGGCATCAGCACCAGGTATTCCTTGCCCTGGTAGTCCAGGCAGTCCAGATACTCAAAATCCACATCGTTGCCATTCTCGTCGGTGAGGGTCAGAATGCTGGTTTCCTCTTCTTCGGGAATGATGTTTTGATTTTCCATAGTATTTCCTCCTAAATCCGGAATTTTTATGCCTTGATTATACCCCATGGGGGCAGGAAATGCAAGCAGACATTTTCCCCCGGAGGACATTGATAAACGAAGCGGAATATGGTATAATCTGCGATAATGAAAAGTTTGCGAAAAAAGGAGGGGTAACTATGATATTCGGCAGGCACATCAACCGATACTACCTGCGCTATGCCCACATGATCATCCTGGGTCTGCTGGCGCTGGTTGTGGTGGATGTCTTACAGCTGGAAATCCCCAACCTCTACCAGATGGTCATCAACGGCATGAACCAGGGTTACGTCATCCGGGACGGCGCAGAGCTTGCCTTTGACCTGGACTTCCTGCTGGACAGCATCTGTATGCCCATGGTGGTTATCATTCTTTCCATGGTCTTTGGCCGTTTTTTGTGGCGTGTGGCCTTCTTCGGCGCCGCCATCCGGGTGGAAACGGACCTGCGAAACCGGATGTTTGACAACTGCCGCCATCTGAGCCGGGAATACTACCAGATCAACAAGGTTGGCAACCTCATGAGTCTCTTTACCAACGATCTGGATACGGTCCAGGAGTGCTATGGCTGGGGCATCATGATGTTCTGCGACGCGGTGCTGATGGGTGTTCTGGCGGTGGCCAAAATGTGGAAGATGGATCCCCTGCTGACCATTTTGTCCCTGATTCCCATGGCATTCCTCATGGGTGCCGCCACCATCGTAGGCAAGCGGCTGACGGACAAATGGGAATACCGGCAGGAATGCTTCTCCAAGCTGTCGGACTTCGCCCAGGAAAGCTTCTCCGGCATTGCCGTCATCAAGGCTTTCGTCAAGGAGTCCAAGGAACTGCTGGCCTTTAAGGAACTGAACGTAGAAAACGAAGTGGCCAATGTCGACCACACCAAGACCTCCGTTCTGTTCCGGATCCTGGTCATGATGTTCGTGGAAAGCGTCATCTGCGTGATTCTGGGCTACGGCGGTTATCTGGTTTACAAGGGGCAATTCAACGCCGGCCAGCTGGTGGAATTCATCGGCTACTTCACAAGCGTGGTCTGGCCCATTATGGCGGTGTCCGAACTGATCGACATGACCTCCCGGGGCAAGGCCTCCCTTCAGCGGATCGGCGAACTGCTGGATGCCAAACAGAATGTGACCGACCGGCCCGGCGTTGCGGATTTGGAGCAGGTGCAGGGCGATATCGAATTCAAGGATCTGACCTTCCGGTACCCCGACGGGGAGTACAATGCCCTGGAGAATGTGACCTTCACCATTCAGGCCGGAGAAAATGTGGGTCTGGTGGGCAAAACCGGTTCCGGCAAGACCACTCTGGTGGATCTGATCCTGCGAACCTACAATGTTCCCGACGGCACCCTCTTCATCGACGGTCACGATGTCAACGACGTGTCCATCCGGTCCCTGCGCCAGTTCTGCGCCTACGTACCCCAGGACAATTTCCTGTTCTCCGACACCATTGAAAACAACATCGCCTTCAGCGCCCCCGGGTATGCCCACAGCGGCATTGTGGAGGCGGCGAAGCTGGCGGATGTGGACGGCAACATCAAGGAATTCCAGTTGGGCTATGAAACGATCTTAGGCGAACGGGGCGTTACCGTTTCCGGCGGCCAGAAGCAGAGAATTTCCATTGCCCGGGCGCTGCTGAAAGACGCCCCCATTCTGATTCTGGACGACAGCGTTTCCGCTGTGGATACCAAGACAGAGGAAACCATCCTGCACAACCTGCGCCAAACCCGGGCCGGTAAGACCACCATCCTCATTGCCCACCGCATCTCCACCATCGCCAAAATGGACAAGATCCTCTTCATCGACGATGGCCGTCTGGCGGCGGTTGGCAAGCACGAAGACCTTTACGAAACCTGCCGGGAATATCGGAAGATGGTAGACCTCCAGCGTCTGGAGGAGGAAGGAGGCGTTCAGAATGCATGAATACCTGCCTGTTCTGATCGTGGGTGCCATCATTGGTGTGTTCACCATTCTCTTCCTGGTGGCCTACGGTCTGGAAAAGAACAAAAAGGAGACCATGGGCTTTGAACGGCACATGGAGGACTCCGAAATCGTTCAGCGTCTGCTGGTCTATGCCAAGCCTTACTGGAAGGAATTTGCCGTGACTCTCTTCGTCATGCTCCTGTCCATTGGCTATGACCTGCTGTCTCCCCTGCTCATCGGCGATATCCAGAACCTGGTGAAAGAAAGCTTTCAGTTGAAGGACCTGTTCCTTCGGGTAGCGGTTTACGCCGGCATTCTGGTGGTCAGCCTGGTCTGCACCTATCTGCAGGCTATGATCCTGCAGAAAACCGGCCAGAAGATCCTGTCCCAGATCCGTCTGGACGTGTTCACCCACATCGAATCTTTGAGCCATGACCAGCTGAACAACATCCCCGTTGGCAAGCTGGTGACCCGTGTCAGCAATGACCCCAACGCCATTTCCTACATGTTCACCAATATCCTTGTGACCCTGGTGAAGAACATCATGGTGGTCTTCGGTGTGCTGGGTGCCATGCTGCTCCTGAATTACGCACTGACCCTTCTGGTGCTGTGCTTTGTGCCTTTTGTGGTGCTGTTCACCTTTATTTTCCGGAAATTTTCCCGGAAGGTCCACCGGAGTGTCAGCGATGCCACCACCGACCTGAATACGTATCTGTCCGAGAACCTTTCCGGTATCAAGATCACCCAGATCTTCAACCAGGAGGACCGGAAAATGGAGGATTTCCTGGTCAGAAGCCGAAACCTCCAGAAAGCCAAGCATGCCCGGATGTATGTCTTCGGCATCTTCCGTCCCATGGTGTACATGCTCTATATTTCCTCGGTGCTGTGCCTGTTCTATTTCGGCGCCAAGGGTTATATCCGGGACGGCACCTTCCTGGGTCAGACCATCACCACCAGCATCATGGTGTCCTTCTACATGTACATCAACAAGTTCTTCAACCCCATCCAGACCCTGGCGGAGCAGTTTGATATGCTCCAGCGGTCCTTCGCTTCCGCCGAGAAAATCTTCACCATTCTGGACATGGTTCCCCAGGTGGTGGATGACGAGGATGCCATCGAGCTGGAAACCATTCGGGGCGAGATCGAATTCAAGGACGTCTGGTTTGCCTACAAGGAGGGCGAATGGGTACTCAAGGGTGTATCTTTCCATGTACAGCCCAAGCAGACCGTGGCCTTTGTTGGCTCCACCGGCTCCGGCAAGACCACGATTCTTTCTCTGATCTGCCGCAACTATGACATCCAGAAGGGCCAGATTCTCATCGATGGCATCGACATCCGGAAAATCAAGATCTCCTCCCTGCGCCGTCACTTCGGCCAGATGCTCCAGGATGTGTTCCTGTTTGCGGGCGATATCCGCAGCAACATTCTCCTGCGGGAGGAGGGAATTTCCGACGAGGAAGTTTGGCAAGCCTGTAAGTATGTCAATGCCGATTCCTTTATCTCCAAGCTGGAAAAGGGTCTGGGTGAACCTGTCCGGGAGCGGGGCAACAACTTCTCCGCCGGTCAGCGGCAGCTGCTTTCCTTTGCCCGAACCATCATCCACAAGCCCAGCGTCATGATCCTGGACGAGGCCACCGCCAATATCGACACGGAAACGGAGCTGCTGATCCAGGACTCCCTGGAAAAGATGAAGAACATCGGCACCATGCTGATCGTTGCCCACCGTCTGTCCACCATCCAGCACGCGGACAACATCATCCTGCTGTCCCAGGGAAGAATCCTCGAACAGGGAAGCCACCAGGAACTGCTGCACCAGAAAGGCCGGTACCATCAGCTTTATACCCTGCAGTACGAAAAGCAGCAGATTCAGAACAGATAACCAACCGCAGGAGGGTCATTTGCCCTCCTGCGTTTCTGTTATCCAGGGAGTGATGTCCTTTTCTTGTTCGGGACAAGAAAGTAACATCCCCCACGCTTGCCGAAACAAGAAAAGAACAATAAAAGCACACAAAAAAATCGCCCATGGCGCTTGGCCATGGGCGATTAACATTAGCAATCAACGCACGTATTCGATAACCACGCGGCGGTTGGGTTCGGTGCCGGTGGAATGGGTGGTGATGTTCTCCATATCCTGCAGTGCAGAGTGGATCACATGACGCTCGTAAGCATTCATGGGCTCCAGGGTGGTGCGGCGGCGGGCCTTCAGCACCTGCTGTGCCTTCTTGCGGGCATAGCGGCGGAGGCTGTCCTCCCGCTTTTCCCGGTAGCACTCGGCATCCACATTGATGCGGATGTGGCCTTCCACGTCCCGGTTGACGGTGTAGTTGGCCAGATGCTGAATGGCATCCAGGGTGTCGCCACGGCGGCCGATCAGGTAACCCAGATCGTCACCCACCAGGTCAACCTTGTAGTTGTTGCCCTCTGCCTTCCAGCAGTGGGGAACGGCCTTGGAGTCCATATGCTCCAGAAGGCCCTTGATGAAGGTCTCGATCTTCTCCTCGGTGGAACCGGCCTCGGCGACGGCGTACTCCTTGGGAGCCTCGACCTTCTTTTCCACCTTCTTCTCAGCCTTTTCAGCCTTCTTTTCGACCTTCTTTTCGGTCTTCTCGGTCTTCTTTTCCACCTTTTCGGCCTGCTTCTCGGCCTTCTTCTCCACCTTGGGCTGCTCGGCCTTCACAGGTTCCGCCTTGGGAGCTTCGGCCTTGGGAGCCTCAGGCTTCTTCACAGGAGCGGCGGCCTTGGGCTTGGAGCGGGAAGCGCTGCCCAGAGCGGACTTGGGTCTTTCAATCTTCTCGGGGACGGGATCGGGAGCCTCGTAGGTCACCTGCACCTTGGCAGGCTGTGCGCCGAAGCCCAGGAAACCGGCCTTTGCCTGCTGGAGCACCTGGACAGAAACGCTGTCCCGGCCCAGACCCAGCTGCAGCAGAGCGGATTCAATGGCAAGGTCAATGGTCTTGCCGCTGGTAATAATGGTCTTTTCCATTGCTTATTCCTCCGTAGGATAGGAAGCGTAGCGGTTGGGATCGTAGTTACGGCCCTTGCAGTAGGGACGGCTGGGAATGCCGGACATGCAGTCGGAATCGGCAGCATCCTCTTCCGTTTCGCCCTTCTTGGCAGCATATTCCTTGGCAGCGGCAGCCTTGGCAGCGGCCTCCTGATCCTTCTGCTGCTTCTGCAGCTTCTTCTTGCTGGTGTTCTGGGTGATGCCCTCGGGGTTGGCAGCCCGCTTCTCAGCGCGGATGCGCTCCTTCTCGGCCTCCAGCCGCTCCTCTTCCAGAGCACGCTGCAGACGGATGGCATCCTCTGCGTCGTATTCCTTACGCAGACGCTTGGTCAGAATGGCATCCTCGATGGTACGGACAACACCGCCGATGAACCAGTACAGGGACAGACCTGCGGGAACGGTGAAGCCGATCCACAGCATCATGATGGGCATGGTGTACATCATCATCTTCATGGACTGGGCGGACTGGGAGTTCTCAGCGGTCTCCTTGTCCTGGATGCCCTTTTCATTGGTGATGACGGAGTCGTTCATCTTCTGGGACACCTTCATGGTGATGACCTGGTTGCCTGCGGACAGCAGAGCCACCAGGAAGCCGCCGATGTGGGCCCAGTCCCAGGCCCAGGAAGCGGAGAAGATCTTCCACTGGGGAATATCGCCCAGGTTGATGCCCAGGAAGCCGAAGTTGATGCCTTCCAGGGTACGGGCGCTGATGTCGGGAATGGCGGCCTTCACCAAATCGGCATACTCAGCGATATAGCGGGCAGCCACAATCTGGTCGTAGAAATTGTTGCCGGTAAACAGGCTGGAATTTGCACCGCGGATCACCTCGATGATCTGCTCGGCAACAGCCAGTTCCTCGTGGAGCATGTACACGATGGGCATACGGACCACGGTATACAGAGGCAGCAGGATGAACAGGGGGACAAAGCTCCACAGGCAGCCACCGCCCATGGAAACGCCCTCGTCCTGGTACAGCTTGGTGATCAGCTCGTTCTGCTTCTGCTGGTCGTGGGCATAACGGGTCTGGATGTCCTTGATCCGGGGCTGCAGACGGGACATCTTCATGGTGCTGCGCTTAGACTTTGCAGTGATGGGCAGCAGAACCAGCTGGACAATGATGGCGAACAGGATCAGTGCAATACCGTAGTTGTTCGTCATCTGGTACAGCCAGTCCATCAGATAACCAAAAGGAATGGTAATCAAATCAGATAACTTAAATGCGAGAAACATGGACTTTCCTCCTCAATATTTGGAGCCGATAAAACACTCCTATGGAAGTCATGGAACGGGGTCGTAAATATCCCCTTTGTAAAAGGGATGACAGCGCAGAAAGCGCTTCAGAGCAAGAAATCCGCCCTTCAATGCCCCGTATTTCTGGATTGCTTCATAAGCATAAGCGGAGCAGGTGGGTCGAAACCGGCACCGGGCCGGAAACAATGGCGAGATCGCGCGCTGGTAAAAGCGAATAAAGGAGAGGAATAGCTTTTTCATTTTTCGCCCTCGATCAAGATACCTGCCTTTTTGGCAAGGTTCAGATAGCTTTGGGTCAAAGCGTCAAAGGGGGCCTCCACGGCTCTGGTCCGGGCAACCACCACGATATCCCAGCCGGGCTGGAATTTTTCCTCATTCAGACGGTAAACCTCCCGAATGCGGCGGCGGGTCCGGTTGCGGATGTGGGCCTTGCCCAGCTTCTTGCTGACAGTGACGCCCACCCGGTTGCCCTCTGTCCGGTTTTTCCGGGCATAAAGCACCAGATAACTGTCCGCCACACCCTTGGTGTGGTACAGCCGCCGGAAAACATGATTCAATTTCAAAGAACTTGAAAATTTCATGGTCTTTCTCCAAAGGATACGGATTGCCACGTCGGGTCGCTATGCTCCCCTCCTCGCAATGACAAGGTATTCTTTACACCCTGCAACAAACTAACAAAATCCTGATCCCAGGAGGTATTCGCCAAAATAGATTGTTTGTTACGCAGCGTGAGATTTTTTCGCAAATCAAGGTTGAAAGCCGCAGGAATACTTTGTGTATTCCAAGGCTTCCAAAACGCAGAGTTGCGGAAAAAGATCCGCTGTCGGAACAACAAGATGTTTTAAGAATACCTCCAACTAAAAAGGGAGCGGGGCGAACTCTCCATTCACCCCGCTGTAGCTCCCGTTTCGCTTAAAAGCGCGATTATTCCGTTTGTGTTTTCACCCACGGATCTGCACTTAGGCGGACAGAACCTTGCGGCCCTTGGCACGACGGCGGGCCAGAACCTTACGGCCGTTGGAAGTAGCCATTCTCTGACGGAAACCGTGGACCTTGGAGCGATGGCGCTTGGTGGGCTGGTAGGTACGCTTCATTACGTTTTCACCTCCTGTAGTTTTTATTTTCTATATGCTCGACAGCCAAATTGGCCGCAGCAACACATATTAACTGACCATACATGGTCACGCTAGGCCATTATAACCCAAATTTGCAATAAGGTCAACATTTTTTTCAAGATTTTGCAGAGAAAAATCCCGCCGAGTAAAAATAATGTCATCGCGAACCAGTCCTCAGACTGGTGTGGCGATCCCCAAAGGTTTCCGGAATATCCAGGGGATTGCCACGCCAGTGTACGCACTGGCTCGCAATGACACACTTATCTCAGGCAATACAAAACGCAAATCCCCGAAACTGTCAGCTTATTCTTCCGGGAACAGCTTGGCCATGGCCCGCTGGTAATCCTCGCTGCCCTCTTCGTAAGGCGTGGGCTGATAGTTGTTCTTCACAGGAATGGAGCTGACGGAGGCGGGGATCACGATCAGTTCTCCCAGCTCCACAGCGCCGTCGGGATAACGGATCACCTGCTGCTGCAGGATCACGGTATCCAGATCCGGGGGCTGCTGATTGCCGCCAAAGCAGAAGTTGCCCATGCTGTAATAAATGATGCCGTCGTTGTACTCCTCGATCTTCTGCAGCACATGGGGATGGTGGCCGTAGACAATGTCCACACCGGCATCGATGGCATCGTAGGCCTGCTGGATCTGGTGGGGGCGGGGATCATAGCTGCCCTCGGCGCCCCAATGGATGGCGTAAACGACGATCTCCGCGCCCTCTTCCCGAAGGCCGGTGACGATCTCCTCCATATTGGTGGGGTAATTAAAGCAGGCACCGAAAATGCCGATGGTCAGTCCGCTTTCGGTGGTATACATGGCGGTCTTGTTCGTTTCCACGTAGCCGATTCCTGCCTCTTCCAGCAGCTCGATGGTCCGGTCATAGCCCTTCTGGCCATAGTCCCGGGCGTGGTTGTTGGCCAGGGTCACAGCCTCCACGCTGCCGCCGGTGAGGATATTGATGTACTCCGAAGGGCCCCGGAAGGTGAAAGCCTTATCCTGGGGCCAGCCTTCTTCGCCCAGGACACCCTCCAGGTTGATCATGGTGAAGTCGTCGTTTTCAAAGTACTGGACCACGTTCTGGAAGGGATGTTCATAGTGGTCCCCCACCAAATTGTTGAAGCCGCCTGCAGTATAATCATGCAGAGGGGAATTGCCCAGGGTGCAGTCGCCCACAAAGGTCAGCGTGAAGATTTCCGGCTGCGGCTCCGTAGGTTCGGTGGTAGGCTCCGTAGTGGGCTCGGTGGTGGGCTCGGTGGTTGGTTCGGTTGTGGGTTCCGTGGTCGGAATGGTTTCCGGCTCTGCCTTGCGGCAGGCACTCAAACCAAAAAGAATGCAAAGGGCCAATACCATGGCAAGGATCTTTTTCATGGTTTCCCACCTTTCTGTTATGATAAAATGCGGAATTCAGAATGCAAAGTGCAAAATGCTTCCGATGCTTTGGTTCCGTATGGGAATCGGAAACCTGCACTGCGAGCAGCGAATTCATTCCCCATTCTGCATTTTCCATTCTACATTGATTTTAGCCCTGTTCCTGGGCGCGCTTTTTCATCAGGTTGCGCATACGGATGCCGTGGTCCAGCTCCCGCTTGCGGATACGCAGGGTCTTGGGAGTGCATTCCAGCAGCTCGTCGTCAGCCAGGAATTCCAGGCACTGCTCCAGAGAGAAGACTCTGGGAGGGGTCAGACGGAGGGCTTCATCGGAGCCGGAGGCACGCATGTTGGTCAGCTGCTTCTTCTTGCAGACATTGACGGTCATATCCTCGTTCCGGCTGCAGACACCGACCACCATGCCGGCGTAGACCGGGGTGCCGGGTCCGATGAGCAGGGCGCCCCGCTCCTGGGCGGCAGCCAGACCGTAGGTGACGGCTTCGCCGGATTCGTGGGCAATGAGGGAGCCGGTGAGGCGGCGCTCAATTTCGCCCTTCATGGGTGCGTAGGAGTCCAGCACGGAGGACATGATGCCTTCGCCGCGGGTGTCGGTGAGGAATTCACTGCGGTAGCCGAAGAGGCCACGGGAGGGAACCATGAACTCCAGGCGGTAGCGGCTGCCCATGGGGGTCATGCCCAGCAGATCTGCCTTCCGGCGGCCCATCTTTTCGATGACGCTGCCCATGCATTCCTCGGGAACGTCAGCAACCATCCGTTCAATGGGCTCGCAGAGCTTGCCGTCAATGGTCTTGGTCAGCACGCGGGGGGTGGAAACGGAGAACTCATAGCCTTCCCGGCGCATGGTCTCCATCAGAATACTGAGGTGCATTTCGCCGCGGCCTGCCACGTTGAAGGCATCGGTGCTGGCCTCGGTGACATGGAGGGAAACGTCCTTCAGCAGTTCCTTCTCCAGGCGGTCCCGGAGATTACGGGAGGTGACGTACTTGCCTTCCCGGCCTGCGAAGGGGGAATCGTTGACGGCGAAGGTCATTTCGATGGTGGGATCGCTGATCTTCACGAAGGGCAGAGCCTCCACAGCTTCGGGAGCGCAGAGGGTGCGGCCGATGGTGATATCTGCCATGCCGGACAGAGCCACGATCTCGCCTGCGCTGGCCTCCTGGATAGGCTTCTTGCCCAGGCCGTCGAACTCGTACAGGGCAACCACCTTGCCCTTAGTTCTAATGTCGGGGTCATGGAAGTCACAGATGGTGACCTCCTGGTTGACCTTGATTGTGCCACGCTCCACACGGCCCACAGCGATACGGCCCACGTACTCGTTGTAGTCGATGGAGGAAACCAGCAGCTGCAGAGGGGCCTCCACTTCGCCCTGGGGTGCATCGATATAGTTGACGATAGTCTCGAACAGAGGAACCAGATCGGTGCCTACCTCATCAGGACCGTAGGAAGCGGTACCCTGGCGGCCGGAGCAGAAAACAGTGGGGCTGTTGAACTGCTCGTCGGTGGCATCCAGATCCAGCAGCAGCTCCAGAACCTCGTCCATGACCTCATGGATCCGGGCATCGGGCTTGTCGATCTTGTTGACGGCAACGATGACCTTGTGGCCCAGTTCCAGGGCCTTCTGCAGCACGAAGCGGGTCTGGGGCATGGGGCCCTCGGCGGCATCCACCAGCAGGATAACGCCGTTGACCATCTTTAAGATACGCTCCACCTCGCCGCCGAAGTCAGCGTGGCCGGGGGTATCGACGATGTTGATCTTGTAGTCCTTGTAGTGGACGGAGGTGTTCTTAGCCAGAATGGTGATGCCACGTTCCCGCTCCAGGTCGCCGGAGTCCATGACCCGGTCCTGGGTGGCCTGATTTTCCCGGTAGATACCGCCCTGCTTCAGCAGTTCGTCCACCAGGGTAGTCTTACCGTGGTCAACGTGGGCAATGATGGCAATATTACGAATTTTGTCCTGAGATACCATTTATAAAATCTCCTTTTTGGAAGTGGAATTACATAATCTTTCAACTTAATATTATAGCACTTCGACAAAAAGAATGCAATATATTTGGTGAAATTTACGAAAGAAAATAGGGAGAAGAAAGGGATGTGTCGGAAAGGTAAATTGTAGTTTGCCGGGATGGCCCGGCGGCCAATTCGTTACGAACCCAGGCAGGGAACCAACGCATCCTGATTGCGCTCGACCGATGGTGCGCAGATAAATTGTAGTTTACAGTTGCAGCAAGTAAAACGCATGTCATCGCGAACCAGCGCGCACGCTGGTGTGGCGATCCCCCAGACACTCCTGGAAACCATAGG
>JAZSHO010000085.1:0-12237 GCA_045533345.1 Faecousia sp.
CCATGCCGGTCTTTCCACAGCTGGGACAGATGATGGTGTCGCCGCCCCACTCCTCGGGGATCAGCTCGTACTTGGTAAGCTGCTCCTTGATCTTGTCGGGGTTGGCGGTGGGCTTATCCATCTTGTTGATGGCCACGATGATGGGCACATTGGCTGCCTTGGCGTGGTTGATAGACTCGATGGTCTGGGGCATGATGCCGTCGTCGGCTGCAACCACCAGAATGGCGATGTCGGTGGATTTGGCGCCACGGGCACGCATGGAAGTAAAGGCAGCGTGGCCGGGGGTATCCAGGAAGGTGATCATCTGGCCGTTCACATCCACGGTGTAAGCACCGATGTGCTGGGTGATGCCGCCGGCCTCGCCTGCGGTGACGGAGGTCTTACGGATGGCATCCAGGGTAGAGGTCTTACCGTGGTCAACGTGACCCATGACAACGACGACAGGAGCACGGGTCTCCAGCTCTTCGGCGGTATCCACGTGATCGTCGATGATCCGCTCTTCGATGGTGATGGTGACTTCCTTTTCCACCTTGCAGCCCATTTCGGTGGCCACGAACTCGGCGGTGTCGAAGTCGATGGTCTGGTTGATGCCGGCCATGACGCCGTTCTTCATCAGACACTTGATGACTTCGCCGGCGGTCTTCTTCATCCGGGAAGCCAGTTCGCCGACGGTGATCTCGTCGGGAATCTTTACGACGGTGGGAGCCTTACGGGCAACCTCCATCTGCAGACGGCGCATCTTCTCCTGCTCTTCGTTGCGGGACTTGTTGCCCTTGAAGTTGCCCTTCTGCTTTCCCTGCTGCTTGCCCTTGCCGCCGCCAATGCGCTGCTTGCCGCCCTGGTAGTTCTGGACCTTCTCGGAAACCAGATTATCCACGTCGGCGAAGCGGTTGGCGTTGACCTGGACCGCAGAGGTATCGACCACGCGACGCTCCCGCTTACGCTCGGGCTCCTTGGGCTTTTCGGCCTGGGGAGCGGCCTTGGGAGCGGGCTGCTGCTGGGACCGGTTGTTATTCTGATTCTGACCCTGGGGTCGGTTACCCTGCTGCTGGGGCCGGTTCTGCTGGGGAGCAGCGGGCTTTGCAGCGGGAGCGGCAGCCTTAGCCGGCTCCTGCTTGGGCTCCGCCTTGGGAGCAGCGGGCTTCACGGCAAAGACCTGCTCAATGGAAGCGATCTGATTCTTCTGGGTCATATAGTCAAACACAGCATTCAGCTCCTGATCGTTCAGGACCTGGGTGTTGGACTTGGGCTTCTCATAAAACTTTCCAATGATCTCGGAGATCTCCTTGGGTGCCACACCGAAATCGGCGGCCACCTCTTTCACACGATACTTCACAAAACTCATACTATAAAACGCACCTCCAAAATGTGACAGTCCATCCACTGTCATTCCAAGCAACCATAAGGAATCCTGTCATCGCGAACCAGTCCGCAGACTGGTGTGGCGATCCCCTATGGCTTTCAGGAGTGTCCGGGGGATTGCCACGCCAGTGTGAGCACTGGCTCGCAATGACACTCCGTTTTTCGCAATGACATGCTTTTGAGGGACTGCAATGTTGGTTTAACTTACTTCTTCTTACCCTTACGCAAATTCCGCTGGTGAGCTTTTGCCTCGGCCTGACGCTTTTTGGCCTTTTCAGCCTTGGCAGTCAGAACTTCCAGCACATCCTTGTGCTTTTCCGGCTCACCCAGGGCATTGACCAAGGCCAATGCCAGCTGCACATCGGTAATGGCGGCGATGGCCAGGCTGGTTCTGCCAACCACAAAGCCCATCTCCTCCTTGGTGCAGCTTAAGCGGATACACTGCTGATCGGTACCGGCGGCGAAGGATTTCGCCCGGCGCCAGGTATGGTCGCTGGCGTCACCGGCCACGATAATCAGATGGGCCTTCAAGGCCCGGGCCACGGCGCCAACAGGCTCCTCGCCCAGCTCTGCCAGGCGGCCCTTCTTGGCCAGGGCCAGGTAATTGAGAACTTTATTATCCACGGCCTGCCTCCATTTCCTTCTGGAGCCGGTCATAGACTTCCTCGGGGATGGTCACTTCCAGGCTGCGGTCCAGGGACTTGGATTTGATTGCCTTTTTCAGGCACTCGGGGTCGGGGCAGACATAGGCGCCCCGGCCATTGAGCTTACCGCTGAAATCCAGGCTCACGGTGCCGTCGGTACAGCGGACCACACGGATCATTTCCCGTTTGGCCTTGCGCTCCCGGCAGCCCATACATTGCCGCTGGGGGATTTTCTTCTGCATTGCGCTGCCTCCTAACTTTCTCTGTCATCGCGAACCAGTCCGCAGACTGGTGTGGCGATCCCCTATGGTCTCCAGGTGTGTCCAGGAGATTGCCACGTCGCCCCGTTGGGGCTCCTCGCAATGACATGCGTATGATTTACGCTTCCACCTCTTCCACAGGCTCTGCCTGGGAAGCGGGCTTGATGTCGATCTTATAGCCGGTCAGGCGGGCTGCCAGACGGGCGTTCTGGCCCTCTTTGCCGATTGCCAGGGACAGCTGATCATCGGGAACGATGACGCGGCAAGCCTTCTGGCCGGGAACCAGGGTCACGGAAACCACATCGGCGGGACTCAGAGCAGCGCGGACATACTCGCAGGGATCCTCGGACCAGACCACGATGTCGATCTTCTCGCCGCCCAGTTCTTCCACGACGGCACCGACACGGCCGCCACGGGGGCCAACGCAGGCGCCCACAGGATCGATGCCCTCCATGGTGGCACGGACGGCCATCTTGGAACGGGAACCGGCTTCACGGGCGATGTTGCGGACCTCCACCTGGCCGTCAGCGATTTCGGGAGTCTCCAGCTCGAACAGGCGGCGGACCAGATTGGGATGGGTACGGGACACGTGGACCAGAGGACCACGGCCGGGCTTATGGACTTCCAGAACGTAGACCCGGATCAGATCGCCCTCACGATGCTTCTCGCCGGGGATCTGCTCGGAAGCGCGCAGCACTGCATCGGACTGCTCGTTGCCCTGGCCGATCCGGACGAACATATCGCCGGTGGTGGGATCGATCCGCAGGACGGTGCCGGTCAGCAGTTCCTGGGCCTTGCTGGAGTAGGATTCGTAAACCACACCACGTTCTGCCTCGCGAATGCCCTGGATCAGGACCTGCTTGAAGGTCTGGGCAGCGATACGGCTGAACTTTTCCACTTCCACGGGAATGTGGAGGGTGTCACCCACCTGGACTTTTTCATTGATGCGGCGGGCTGCATCGATGTGGATCTCCAGAGCGGTATCTTCCAGCTCCTCCACAACGGTCTTCACAACATGGACGCTGAGGCCGGTCTCCTGGAAGTCCACCACCACATTGTCAGCGGGGACGTCCCGGCGATCTTCCCGGTCCTTGCGGTAAGCATTGGCCATGCCCTGCTTCATCCGCTCTACCATATAATCAACGGGGATGCCTTTGGTCTTTTCCAGATCCCGCAGTGCGGCAAACACTTCGACGCAATCGATCTTGTGTGCCTCGGGCTGCTTCTTGGTATTTCTTCTGGCCATTGTCTTTCTATCCTCCTATTAAAACTCAACACGAAGCCGCACCAGTGCGACCTCAGATTTTTCGAATGTAATGGTTTCCTTGCCTGCCTCCACGGTGATGCGGCCTTCTTCGTAAGCCTTCAGCACGCAGGGAATTTCTTTCAGACCGTTCCGGGGGCGGTACAGCTTGACGGTGATGGCGCTGCCCATGAACCGCTCAAAATCGGAGGGCCGCTTCAGCGCCCGCTCCAGACCGGCGGAACAGACTTCAAAATGGTAGCTTTCCTTGATGGGGTCCTTTTCATCCAGAATGGGGTCCACGGCACGGGAGATGGCTTCGCAGTCGTTGATGTCCACGCCGCTCTCCTTGTCGATGTACAGCCGCAGGAAGTAGTCGCTGCCCTCACGGACATACTCCACATCCCAAAGCTCGCAGCCGTGTGCCTCCACAACAGGCTTTGCAAAGGACGCAACCAGTTCGGTTACTTTCATATTCACGTTTCCTTTCTTTGCGGTGTGTGACCGCAAATGGCTAACTAAAAAGAGAGGCGCGTGCGCCTCTCTTTCCTCATACTTACCTATTTACATGGGTATTGTAGCACAAACAGAGAGGTTTTGCAAGGGGTATAAATAAGAAAAATCTGTGAATTTTCAACATTTTTCTCGGATTTTTCGTAAGGGAGGGTCTTGACCCTCCCTTGCACCAATGCAATTGTCCTGAACCGTCTATGCTTCCCGTAACGATTGCCTCTGTCATTGCGAGGAGGCCCCCTGTGGGCCGACGTGGCAATCCGTTCTCCCTTTCGTACTGCCTTGGATGCGTTCGATTGCAAGGGGATGCGGATTGCCACGGTCGCTCCGCTCCCTCGCAATGACATGGTAACTTTTAGGCAAACCGAAGCCATACCTACCAACTTCACTCTCCACACTTCACACTCCACACTAAAAAATGCACCGCCGAAGCGGTGTATTTTTTATATCTTACTTGCTCAGGAATGCGTCGATAGCTGCGGCACCCTTCTTGCCTGCGCCCATGGCCAGGATAACGGTGGCTGCGCCGGTAACGGCATCGCCGCCGGCGAAGACGCCCTCACGGGTGGTCATCTCGTTCTCGTCCACGATCAGACAGCCCTTGCGGTTGGTGTCCAGACCGGGGGTAGTGGAGCGGATCAGGGGGTTGGGGCTGGTGCCCAGGGACATGATGACGGTGTCCACGTCCAGAACAAACTCGGAGCCTTCCACAGCGATGGGACGGCGGCGGCCGGAAGCATCGGGCTCACCCAGCTCCATGCGGATGCACTTGATGCCGTTGACGCGGCCGGTCTCGTCGCCCAGGATCTCCACGGGGTTGCACAGAGTCTTGAACTCGATGCCCTCTTCCTTGGCATGGTGCTGCTCTTCCAGACGGGCGGGCATTTCGGCTTCGCCACGGCGGTAGACAACATAAACATGCTCAGCGCCCAGACGCATTGCGCAGCGGGCAGCGTCCATAGCAACGTTACCGCCGCCCACAACAGCGACAGCCTTGGACTTGATGACGGGGGTATCGGCAGCCTCGTCGTAAGCCTTCATCAGATTGGTACGGGTCAGGTACTCGTTTGCGGACATAACGCCCTTCAGAGCCTCACCGGGGATGTTCATGAACATGGGCAG
The DNA here is from genome assembly GCA_045533345.1 of Faecousia sp. Lineage (GTDB taxonomy): Bacteria > Bacillota > Clostridia > Oscillospirales > Oscillospiraceae > Faecousia. The sequence goes on from JAZSHO010000085.1 coordinate 5,145, forward strand.
GCCTGCGCCGGAACCAACGAACACAGCCTTATAGCCCATCTCGAACAGCTCGTCGATGGTCAGAACGCGGCCGATGACCATGTTGGTCATGACTTCCACGCCCTGGGCTTCCAGCTTGGTGATCTCGTTGGCAACGATGGCCTTGGGCAGACGGAACTCGGGGATGCCGTAAACCAGAACGCCGCCTGCGGTGTGCAGAGCTTCGAACATGGTGACTTCGTAGCCCTTCTTGGCCAGGTCGGAAGCGGCGGTCATGCCGGCAGGGCCGGAACCCACAACAGCGACCTTCTTGCCGTTGGATTCCACCTTCTCGGGCATGGCGTTGACGTTCTCACGGTACCAGTCCGCAACGAAACGCTCCAGACGGCCGATGGCAACGGGCTCACCCTTGATGCCCCGGACGCAGCGGGCTTCGCACTGGGTCTCCTGGGGGCAGACACGGCCACTGAGGGCAGGCAGTGCGTTGGTGGAGGTGATGATCTCGTAAGCGGCCTTGAAGTCGCCTTCCTGGACCTTTGCGATGAATTCGGGGATGCGGACGTTGACGGGGCAGCCCTCAACGCACTTGGGGTTCTTGCACTTCAGGCAGCGGCCGGCTTCTTCGATGGCCATTTCTGCGGTGTAGCCCAGGGTAACTTCCTTGAAGTTCCGGGCGCGAACCTGAGGATCCTGCTCAGGCATGGGGGTCTTAACCATAGTCATGTTTGCCATTTCAGTTTCCTCCTTCTTACTTGATCAGAGCCTTGCCCATGGCTTCCATGCGGCAGGCATGCTTCTCGGTAACTTCAGCCTCACGTTCCCGGTAAGTAGCGTTACGGCTCATCAGCTCAGCAAAGTCAACCTGGTGGCCATCGAACTCGGGGCCGTCAACACAGGCGAACTTGGTCTCGCCGCCAACGGTAACACGGCAGCCGCCGCACATACCGGTGCCGTCCACCATGATGGGGTTCAGAGAAACACTGGTGTGAGTGCCGAAGGGCTTGGTGGTGAGGGAAACGAACTTCATCATGGGGATGGGTCCGATGGCCAGTACCTCGTCGAACTGCTCACCGGCTTCCAGCAGCTCCTTCAGAGGCTGGGTGACCAGACCATGGCGGCCGTAGGAGCCGTCGTCGGTCATGAGGATGAAGTGGTCGGCAACAGCCTTGAACTCTTCTTCCAGAATGACGATGTCCTTGCTGCGGAAGCCAACGATAACGGTGACCTCGGCACCGGCTTCCTTGAAGCCGCGGGCAGAGGGCAGAGCGATGGCGCAGCCAACGCCGCCGCCAACCACGCAGACCTTCTTCTTGCCTTCCACGGGGGTGGGCTTGCCCAGGGGGCCCACGAAGTCGCGGATGTAGTCGCCTTCATTCAGCTTGCCCAGAGCGATGGTGGAGAAACCAACCTTCTGGAAAATAATGGTAACAGTACCCTTCTCCCGGTCATAGCCGGCGATGGTCAGAGGGACACGCTCACCCATTTCGTCAATGCGGAAAATGATGAACTGGCCGGCCTTGGCCTTCTTGGCAATGAAGGGAGCTTCGATCTCCATCAAGGTGACGGAGGCGTTCAGTTCCTGCTTGCGAACGATTTTATACATGATCTGATCCGTCCTTTTCAGAATTTTTTGTCCGGTTAGGGCGCATAAGCCCATACGTTATCATTATAAGTCCAATATATCGATTTGTCAAATATTTATCGATAAACTTGTTACGATTTCGCAAAAAAGCTCTGCCGGCAGGCAGAGCTTTTTTTCTTGATCAGTTGAAGAGCTTGTACCAGGGTTCGCCGTCGATCTCAACGTCCCAGTTCATAAACCAGTTGTAATGTACCACGGAATCCAGGTTCCAACCGCTGACGTCGGGGGTCTGGAGGGCGTTGCAGTAGCCAAATACGCCTTCCATCATTTCTACCTTTGCGGTATCCCAGCCGCCGACCTCCAGGGACTCCAGATTCATGCAGCCGGAGAACATGTGGCCCAGGTTGGTAGCCTTGGCAGTGTCAAAGCCGCTGACATCCAGTTCCTTCAGAGATCTGCATGCTGCGAACATGCAGTACAGGCTTTCTGCGTTGGCGGTATTCAGAGTCTCTACGTCCACCTTTTCCAGGCTGTAGCAGTTGCGGAACATCTCTGCCAGGGATTCGGCCTCGTCGGTATGATAGGCTCCGCCGAAGTTGACCTCGGTCAGATTTTCCATATCCTTAAACATGGCAGCGGCGGATTCCTTACCGTTGATGCCGCCTTCCGCTGCGAAGAAGACATGGCTGCCGTTAATATCCCATTCAATCCAGGCCTTGACCTTGTCGGATGCGCCCTTACCCATATTCCAGGAGATGGCGGGTACATTTTCCAGGGTATCCTGGAAGGTAACGGTCTTGATGCACTTCAGATCAATGTCAAAGGTACCCATAGGATCCTTGACCAGGACATTTTCTTTCCAGGTTTCTTCTGCGCTGGCGTGGATCGCACCGGCCTGGATGCCGAAGACCAGAACCAATGCCAGAACGAGTGCAGTGAGTTTACGGATTTTCATAGTACTTCCTCCTTTTTCATTTGGCGGTTTGCTTATTTTTCTTTCAGCAGATCCCGGATCTCGGTGAGCAGGACTTCCTCAGCAGAGGGAGCGGGAGGTGCGGGAGGCTCTGCGGCTGCGGCAGCTTCTTCCTTCTTCTTGCCAATCTCAGCAAGCTTGTTCAGGCTTCTGACCAGGAAGAACACCACCAGGGCCAGGATCAGGAAGTTGATCACGGCGGAGATGAAGTTGCCGTAGTTCAAGGTATTCAGAATTTCATTGCCGGCTTCGTCCAGAACGGGGTCACCGAAGAGCCGGGGCAGAACGATCTTCATTTCGGAGAAATCAATGCCGCCCATGAAGATGGCGATGATGGGCATGATGATGTCGTCGGTCAGGCTCTTGGTGATGGTAGAGAAGGCTGCGCCGATGATGGTACCAACAGCCAGGGCCATAGCGTTGCCCTTAATGGCAAAAGTGGTAAATTCATCCCACCAGGAGGGTTTCTTTACAGAGTTTTTCATATGTAACATCCTTTCCTGTCGAATTGATAATTGAAAGTTGATAATTGAAAATTAAGGTATCGCTTCGTGATCTTTTGAATCATGCCGCAGGCATACCCTAATTTTCAATTTTCCATTTTACATTTTCAATTGGAAATCATCACTTCGTGATGATTTCCAGGCCGCCCAGGTACTTGCGCAGGACTTCGGGAACCACGATGGAACCGTCAGCACGCTGGTTCTGCTCCACGATGGCAGGGAAGATACGGCTCGTTGCCAGACCGGAGCCGTTCAGGGTGTGAACGAAGTCGATCTTTCCGTCGGCGCGGCGGTAACGGATGTTGCCGCGGCGTGCCTGGTAGTCACGGGCGTTGGAGACGGAGGAAACTTCCTTGTAGCCGTTCATGGAGGGGATCAGAATCTCGATGTCGTAGGTTCTGGCCATGGAAGCGGAGCAGTCGCCTGCGGCCAGCTTCACGGTACGGAAGTGGAGGCCCAGACCGGCAACCAGATTCTCAGCTTTCTTCACCAGCTCTTCGAAAGCCTCGTCGGAGCCCTCGGGGGTGGTGAACTGGAACATTTCCACCTTGTTGAACTGGTGGCCACGGACCATGCCGCGCTCGTCGGCACGGTGGGAACCGGCCTCACGGCGGAAGCAGGGAGTGTAAGCGAAGAACTTCTTGGGCAGATCCTTCTCGGTGAGGATCTCGTCACGGTAAACGGAAGCCAGAGCAGCCTCAGCGGTGGGCAGCATGTAGAAGGTGCCGCCTTCGGTGGGATGGTTGGCAATCTTGAAGACCTCGTCAGCGAACTTGGGGAACTGACCGGCAGTCAGACCGCACTGGTACTCCAGCATGTGAGGGGGCAGGATGAAGTCGTAGCCGTCGGCAGTGTGGGTGTCGATGAAGTAGTTCAGCAGAGCCCACTCCAGGCGGGCGCCCATACCGGTGTACATCCAGTTGCCGGCGCCGGCCAGCTTGACGCCGCGCTCGTAGTCGATGAGGCCCAGATCCTGGCACAGGTCCACATGGTGCTTGGGCTCGAAGTCAAAGGTATGCTTCTCGCCGATGTAGCGCAGAGGCTCGTTGTTTTCCTTGCCGCCGGGCAGCAGGTCGGCATCGGGCATATTGGGCAGGGACAGCATTGCGGTGTACAGCTGCTCGTCCAGCTCCTTCAGCTGCTTCTTTTCCTCGGCGATGGACTCGTCGATGGCCACAGACTGGGCCATGTTTGCGGAAATCTGAGCTTCCAGAGCGGAAGTATCCTCGCCGCGCTTTTCAGCACCCTTCTTCTGGCCGAAGAGCTTGCCGTTTTCCTTGGCCAGCTTATTCTTCTGGGCAGTCTTGGTTTCGGTGGAGGTCTTCAGACCGCGAACCTGCACATCCAGTTCCAGAATGCGGTCGATGATGGCATCGCAGTCCACTTCCTTGGCTTTCAGACCTGTCTTTACCAGGTCGGGATTTTCTTTGATTTTCTTGATGTCTAACATAGTATATTACCTCTCCTTAATTTATCCTGCGTCATTGCGAGGAGGGCCGTCTTAACGGCCTGACGTGGCAATCCCCTATGCTTTCCGGAATCTCCGGGGGATCGCCGCACCAGTCTGCGGACTGGTTCGCGATGACAGTTGTTTATTTTTGAATTTTCAACAATGCGTCCAGCAGGGCCTGCAGGTCTTCGGGGCCGTAGAATTCCAGCTCGAATTTGCCCTTGCGCTTGCCGTTGACGATTTTTACGCCACGGCCCAGGTGCTTGCTCAGCTGCTTTTCGCACTCGGCCACATAGTCCACTTTCAGAACCTGGGGTTCTTTTTCCACAGGCTTTTCCTTGGCCATGTTCTTGCACAGGGTTTCCGCCGCCCGGACGGACATACCCAGGGTCAGAATCTTCTTGGCGGCCTCCTGCTGCTTCTTTTCGGATTTCAGCACAAGAATAGCACGGGCGTGGCCCGCAGTCAAGTCACCCTTGCGCAGCAATTCCAGAACTTCGGGACACAGACCCAGCAGACGCAGGGCATTTGCCACCGCAGGACGGGATTTGCCCACCCGGTTGGCCGCTTCCTCCTGGGTCAGGCCGTGTTCCTCCATCAGTGACTGGTAACCCAGAGCTTCTTCCACCGGATTTAAGTCCTGCCGCTGGAGGTTTTCGATGAGGGCCAATTCCATGGCCTTCTTGTCATCGGCCTCGATGACCACCACGGGAACCTCCCGCAGTTCCGCGATTCTGGCCGCCCGCCAGCGCCGCTCACCGGCGATGATCTGGTAGTAGCCGCTTTTGCTTTCCCGGACCGTGATGGGCTGAATGATGCCGTGGATCCGGATGGATTCCGCCAGAGCCTCCAGTTCTTCTTCGTCGAAGTCCTGTCGGGGCTGGTCGGGATTGGGTTCAACTTTATAGATGGGCAGAAGCCGGTAGGCGCTTTTTTCCAGGGGCGCGTCGTCGAAGTCCCCCAGCAACGCACCCAGACCCTTGCCCAGGCCTTTGTTGGATGCCATTTTTACTCCTTTCCGTTGTGAGTGTGAAGTGTTAAGAGTGAAGAGTGGAGTTAAGGAATGGCCTGCGGCCATGATTTATAGAAATCCGCAAAGCGGATACCACCACTTCACTCTCCACTCTCCAAACTCCACACTTTTATAACTTTGCTTTCATCTCTTCGGCCATTTCCTTGTAGGCCTTTGCGCCCCGGCTGGCCCGGTCATAGACCGTTACCGGTACGCCATGGCTGGGAGCCTCCGCCAGTCGGACATTTCGGGGAATTACCGTAGCGAAAACCTTGCCCGGGAAATGCCGCCGAACCTCCTGGGCCACCTGGGTGGAGAAATTGGTTCGGCCGTCGAACATGGTCAGGGCCACGCCGAAGATCTCCAATCTGGGATTCAAGCGGCGCTTTACCATCCGCAAGGTGGACATCAGATCACTGAGGCCCTCCAGGGCATAGTACTCACACTGGACAGGCACCAGGATGGAGTCCGCCGCGCAGAGTCCGTTCAAGGTCAGCAGTTCCAGAGAGGGCGGGCAATCGATGAGGATCACGTCGTACAGTTCCTTTACAAACTGCAGTGCAGCCTCCAGCTGCCGCTCCCGATGGTCCGCGCCGATCAGTTCCACCGTGGCGCCGGCCAGGTCTGCCGCAGAGGGCAACACGTCGCCGTAAGGTGTCCGGACGATGGCCTTCTCTGCAGGAACGCCGTTGATAGTCACGTCATAGACGGAATATTTGATTTTTCGCTTGTCCACGCCAAGGCCGGAGGTGGCATTGGCCTGGGGGTCGAAGTCACAGAGCAGCACCTTCAATCCCAGATCGTGGAGGGCCGCTGTCAGATTCACGGCTGTGGTGGTTTTGCCCACGCCGCCCTTCTGATTGACGACAGCAATGATTCTACCCATTTTCTTCTCCTATATTTCTTTTTCCTATGTTTCACGTGAAACTTTTTCGCAGGGTCTTTTTTATTGTTTCACGTGAAACACTCAATCCTTTTCCGAATCCGCAAGATTTCCAACGGCGGAGTAGTTCTGTCCGGGCAACAGATGGATATCACTTTCCAGCAGATGCACTACGGCGAAATAGCCGGTAGCTCCCAGCATCACACCCATGATCACCAGGGAGATGATCAGATGCAGAACCAAATTCCGCAGCGTCTTCACCTGCTCCTCCGGGGAGGGCTGGGGTTTGCGTCGGATTAAAGGCTTTTTCATCACCGGTTCCGGCTTTCGTCTGGGAAGATGGACCACTGTGCCGGGCTTGATGGGGTACTTTTCCATTTCTTCCAAGCATTCTGCGCAGAACACACCGTCGCCGCTCAGCTCCCGGCCGCACTTCATGCAGTTCATCGGACATACCCCCCATTTTCTCATTTTCCATATTGTACAACACAATTTTGGTTTCGTAAAGAGCGGATTTTGGCATACAGAGGATAAATTATTGTTTGCCGGGGTGGCCCCACGGCCAATTCGCACGACCTGCGGCGGTAGTCGTTACCCGTTAACTCCGCCCGGTAACGATACTGCCGACGTAAATTATTGTTGTGGTTATCGGTTTTAGTCAGCAAGAACATCAAAACGTACAAAGAAAAGTTATGTCATTCCGAGCAAGGC
>JAZSHO010000102.1:0-37955 GCA_045533345.1 Faecousia sp.
GCTGCCTTGGCAGCAGCCTCGGGGCCAACCGTATCCATCTTCATCAGATTCTCGCGGACCTGTGCTTCCACCTTCTCCGCAATATCGCGATTATTCATCAGATATTCCTTAACAGAATTGGAACCCTGACCGATCCGCTCGTCACCCATGGAGAACCAACTGCCGGACTTCTGGACGATGTCATACTGAACCCCCAGATCCACCAGTTCGCCCCACTTGGGGATACCCTGACCGTACATGATCTCGAAAATGGCTTCCCGGAAAGGAGGTGCCACCTTGTTCTTGACAACCTTGACGCGGGTCTTGTTGCCGATGACGTTGCCGCCTTCCTTGATGGCTTCCACACGGCGCACATCCAGACGGACGGAGGAATAGAACTTCAGTGCGTTGCCGCCGGTGGTGGTTTCGGGGTTGCCGTACATAACACCGATCTTCATACGCAGCTGGTTGATGAAAATGACCACACAGTTGGTCTTGGCGATGGTACCGGCCAGCTTCCGCAACGCCTGGGACATGAGTCTTGCCTGGAGGCCAACGAAGGTATCGCCCATTTCGCCCTCGATTTCCTGCTTGGGAACCAGCGCGGCAACGGAGTCCACAACCACAGCATCCACTGCGCCGGAACGAACCAGAGCATCGGTGATTTCCAAAGCCTGCTCACCGGTATCGGGCTGGGAGACCAGCAAATTGTCAATATCCACACCCAGAGCGGCAGCATAGACAGGATCCAGAGCATGCTCGGCATCCACAAATGCTACTTCGCCGCCCATCTTCTGGGCTTCTGCCAGAATGTGCAGAGCCAGGGTGGTCTTACCGGAGGATTCGGGGCCGTAGATCTCAATGATTCTGCCCTTGGGAACGCCGCCGATACCCAGAGCGGCATCCAGTGCCAGGGAACCGGTGGGAATAGCTTCCACGTTCATTTCGGGACGGTCTCCCAGGCGCATGACGGTACCCTTGCCAAAATTCTTGTCGATCTGGGCCAGGGCAGTCTGGAGGGCTTTCTTCTTATCGGATGCGGGAGTAGGGGCTTCGTAAGCAGTTTTCTTCGTTGCCATGTCAATCTTCCTTCCTGCCGTACTGGGCCAGCACGGCTCTTTCTCTGTCATTATAGTCTCTGGAACGTTCCAGAATGGTATACCCATTTTGGGCCAGGATCCGACAGACATCGTCACCCTGGTCGTCGCCGAATTCCAGGGCCAGATAGCCGCCGGATTTCAAAGCGGAAGCATAATTTTTTGCGATGGAACGGTAGAAATCCAGTCCATCTTCCCCACCATAGAGGGCCATGTGGGGCTCATAATCCTTGACGGATACATCAAGGGTTTCCATGTCCGCACCGGTAATATAGGGCGGGTTGGAAATGATCATATCAAATTTACCCAGGAATCCGGGAGCGGGTTCCATGGCATCCACATTGACACAGCGGACGCGGCCGGTCAGCTTATTGAGGGCCACATTTTCCTTGGCGATGGCCAAGGCTTTCTGGCTCAGGTCTGCCAGGGTAACCTTGGCATCCTTTACCCGGCTGGCAACTGCCAAACCGATGCAGCCGCTGCCGCAGCACAGGTCCAGGATCCGGGGATCCTGGCTGAGGAAGAGGCCCTGGTTAATAGCCAGGGATGCCACTGCGCAGGTATCATCCCGTGGAATCAGCACATCGGGGGTAACCTTCAGCGGAAGACCGTAGAACTCCCATTCGCCAAGAACGTAGGCCAAGGGTTCGCCGTCCATCAGTCGGGAAAGAAGCTTTTCCACTTCCCTAACCGTTTCCTCGGCGGCATACAAGTCCCGGTTGGCCAGGATATATTCTGTGGTTTTGCCGGAGGCGTGGCACAGCAGCTGCTTTGCCATCATACCGGCAGTCTGGGCGTTCTCGGTAGCCAGCAGCGCCCGGCGGGTATCCAGATACAAATCACCGTACTTTTTTACCACCGATCAGCGCCCTCCTCTTGAGGAAGTACCGCCTGGACGGCGGTGATTGCCACTTCGATCATGGAATCATCCGGTTCGTTGGTGGTGAAATTCTGCATCCACATGCCGGGAGCAGACATAGCACGGGTGAGGGCATTGTCCACACGGCCGCACCAGCGGTTGATCTCATAGGTGATGCCCACCACAATGGGCAAAAGCAGCAGTTTGAAAACGATCATCAGCAAACGGTAGCCAAAGGTACCGCGGATAGCCTCCAACGTGGGAACCGCTGCCAGCAGTGCGGAAGATGCCACAGAAAACACCAAAATCGAGATGATCATAACCACCAGCAGAAAGCTTGTACCGCACCGGGGGTGCAGACGGGTCTGGGTTCTGACATTTTCCACGGTCAAAGGCAGTCCAGCCTCATAGCAGCGGATGGTTTTATGCTCCGCGCCATGGTAAGAGAAGACACGCTTCATTTCCTCCATCCGGGAAACCAGCAGCATGTACGCCATGAAGATGCACATACGCACAATGCCTTCCACCAGGTTCAGCGTCAGCGTATTGTCAATCCAGCGGTCGAAAAAGCTGCCAATAATCATGGGTAGCAAGAAAAACAGGCCGATGGACAATCCCATGCCCATGGCAACTGCAATGCCAACCAAAGCCTTCTGGAACTTCTCGTTGCCAAGCTTTTCTTCCAGCCATTTATCGAACTTGGAAGGCTCTTCCTGGTATTCCTCCGGGGCCAGGTCCGCGGAGCGCATCAGCGCTTTCACGCCCACCACCTGGGAATCAAAGAAGCCAAAGATGCCACGGAAAAAGGGCCAGGTTTTAATAGAGCCTTTAGGGTGGATCTTTCGGTCGGACAATTCGACGGTCAGACCGTCGTTGCCCCGGATGACAATGGCATCCTTCTCAGGGCCGCGCATCATGATACCTTCGATCAGCGCCTGGCCACCGATTGTCGTCTTAAATTTTTCACAGCAGGGCTGATTTTCGTTACGTGCCATAGGTTTCCTTTCTAGGTTTCTCTTGCGGGAAGCCGGACAGTGACCAGCGTGCCGCCGCCCTGGGCATTTTCCAGGGTTAGAGTACCACCATGAAGCTCCACGATTTCATCGCACACCGCAAGGCCGATACCGGTTCCGCGGGCCTGGGAGCTTCCCTTGTAGAATTTCTTTTTTACCAGAGGGATTTCGTCCTCCGGGATGCCGGGACCGTAGTCCCGAATGCGCACGATCACAGAATCATAGTCATAATCCATTTCGGCCTCGATACGCTTGCCTTCACCGCCATGCTTGGCAGCATTGTCCAGGATATTCAAAAACACCTGCCGCAGACGCTTGGCGTCACAGGGAATTTCCGGAATATCCACATCATTGTCGATATAATGCAGCTGGATGCCCTCCTGGGACAGGCGGCTGCTGTACATGTAGACTGTGTCTTCAAATTCACCGCGGATATCCGTAGGTTCTACGGTCAGCGTCATTCTGCCGTCCTGCATCCGGGTGAAGTCCAGAAGCTCCATGACCATTTCCGTCAGACGCTTGGCTTCGCTGGAAATGATCTTCATGCCCTGTCGGGTACCTTCATCCATGGTTTCATCGGCCAGGAGGGTTTCACTCCAGCCGTTGATAACAGTCAAAGGGGTCCGCAGTTCGTGGGACAGCTGGGAAATAAACTCGGCCTGCATCTTTTCGTTCTGGCTGATCTTCGCGGACATTTCGTTGATGGTTTCCGCCAGTTCTCCGATCTCATCCTGGTAGCGAGTCTGGATCTGCGTGCCGTAGCTGCCGCTGGCAATACGTTTTGCCTTCTCGGAAATTTCCGCGACAGGGCCCATGATGGAGCGGATAAAGTAGTTGCTGCTGAGCACAACAACCACAAGAACCACCATCAGCACAAGGAAGCAGGTCAAAGCAACCATAAAGACCTGCAGGTCCACAATCCGGGTGGATGTCACATAACGCAGAACACCAATAACCTCGCCGTTGGAATAGATCATAGGGCAGGACACAGCCATGATCCGCTCCCGGGTAGTGGGATCCTTGCCCACATAGGGAACGGTACCGCGGCTGGAAATGGCCTCCTGGATCTCCGACGTGCTGGGGGATTCACCGGCCCAATGGCCGTAGGAAGAAGCTACCAGCTTGCCCTGGGCATTGATAAACTGCAGTTCAATTTTGCCCTTATCCTCAAAGGTCTGGGCATAGGTGATGCAGGACTGGTAATATTCGTTATAATTCTGGTCAACGTATTCCGCAAAGAACTCCGTGGTGGTCCGGGCGCGGTTTCCCATATCGGACTCCATGTTGTTGTAGTAGTAGGCCGCAAAGGAAGCAGTAACTGCCAGCACGCAGACCAGTCCCAGAGCAAAAACCACGCTGACCGTATTCATCAGCCAGCGGCCACGGAGGCCGCTGATCCGTTTTAAGGATTTCAGTTTCATGGAGAATTATGCGCCCCACTTGTAGCCAAGACCCCAGACCGTGGTGATGTAGGTGGGATTGGCAGTATCATCCTCAATTTTAATGCGCAGACGGCGGATATTCACGTCCACGATTTTCAGTTCGCCTTCATAGTCACGGCCCCAGACAGCGGAAAGAATGTCTTCACGACTGAGGGCACGGCCGGGATTCTGCATGAACAGCTTCAGAATGGCATACACCACCTGGGTCAGACGGATCCGGTTGCCGGACTTCTCCAGGGTATGGTTCCGGGTATTCATCACAAAGGGACCCTGGGTCAGCAGTTCGGAGCTGGCGCTGCTGTCGCCGCCAATTCTGCGGTACAGGGCGTCGATTCGGGCAGTCAGCTCTGCAGGAGAGAAAGGCTTGGTGACATAGTCATCCGCGCCGGTCATCAGACCGGTAACCTTGTCCATTTCCTGTGTACGGGCCGTAAGCATAATGATACCCATCTGCTTGTTGGTGGCGCGGATCCGGCGGCAGACCTCAAAGCCGTCCATATCACCGGGAACCATAATGTCCAGAATGGCAACGCCCACATCAGGATTGTCATTGATGGCATCCAGGGCCTCCTGGCCGGTACCGGCCTCAATGGTATCATAGCCAGCCCGCTTCAGATTGATTACCACGAAGCTGCGAATATTCACTTCATCTTCCAAAATCAGAACCTTTTTCATATGCTACCTCTTTATGTTTCTCCCGTTTTCCAATCCTGGTGGATCAGTCGGAAGCTGTTGATTAGTTGATCCTCTGTAATGCCGTAAAGACCGGAAGCCGTTTCCAGCTTGCCGGCAAAGTTGATACCTTCCGTGCGGTTCAAGGTGAACAGATTCCAGGCAGTTTCCTGGGTATTCTGGTCGCTGCCGGTTAAACCGTATACCGTGAACACCGGTGCAGCCTCCCGGAATTCTTCATCCCAGATGTAGAAGGAATGGACATTCCCCTGCTGAGACACTGTCAATCGGTGGGCCCATTGGCTGTCCAGCTGCAGATACCAGCCGGCAGCAAAATTATGGAAGGAATAGAGCTTGTCCGTTTCATTTCCATGGCTGTCCAGAGCGTACCATCGAATCAGATACTGCTCATCCGAGTTTCGGACACCGGGCATAGGGCGCATGGTAATGGGGTTGGGAAGTTCCAGCACACCGTCCTCATCCACATCGTCCGCGTAAACATAATAGTTCCGCAACGTCTGGACGCTGGTTCCTGCCTCCAGGGAGTAGGAAACATTGGAAAATTGCTGCTGCATGGCCAGGATGTCTGTAATTATGGCATCCTCCTTCACCGCGCTGGCAACAAAGACAGCGGATTTTCCATCCTGCAGCTTACCGGTCATGATCCGCTTGATGTGATCGGAAGATTCGGAAAGCTGCACTTCCCGGGACCGGACCAGGGTGCCGTCGCCGTAGCTATAGAGCATGGCAATGCCTCTGCGGGTATTGGATTCGCCGGGCTGAATGATCATCAGTTCACTGACGGAATTGCTGTCCAGATCACAGGTGAGGAATTTGGAATATCCGGCACTGAGCAGCTGCTCTGCGTAGCCATTGGCAAAGGTATATACGCTGACGCTGCGCAGCACCTGGTCGCTGAGAAGCCGGCCAACAACCAGCTCACTGCCGGGTGCGCCGTCCATGTCCACATAGACCACCTGCTCAAAGGCCGAGCCATTGCTTTCAATGGACTCCATCAGTTTGACCTTGCCGGTAGCATCCTGGCGGAAGATCAGAATGTGCATGGGCTTTTCCGTGCCGCCCTTGGCAAATACCAGATATTCCTCTTTGCCGTCGCCATTGAGATCCGTCATCTGGACGGTTTGCTGATTGTCTCCGGCATTGGGTGCGGAATACTCCAGGCCGGACATCGCTGCGTCAATTGCAGACTGTAGTTCATTGTAGGTATCCGACCGCTTGGGCAAGGCATACATCTGATCCACCGTCCGCATGGCGCAGCCGCTTAGGAGAAGGGCCGCCAGCAGAAGCAGCACACTAACGCGTATTCTCTTTTTCACGGCATCCTCTCCTTTCTTTTTCTAAATTATAATTATAACACAATATCTTCCATTTGGAAAGCTATTTGAGCACAACATTTGCTTCTCCCAAAACATTTTTCAGTTCCTGGAGCATGTTGTCCATGATGGCACAGCGGGTGCCGCGGCGCTGCTTGGTATCGGCAAAGTAAAGTACCACGGTGCTGTCGCCGGGGAACATATTAAGAATTGCTTTGATTTTGGGGTACAGCTTCCCCTCCTCATTGGGCAGCCGCAGATACAGGGTTCCCGTTCTGGGAGTATTGCTTCGCTGCACGGGAATCGGTTCCGGCTGATTGTCTGCAAAATCAGACATGGGCCGGGCGCGGTTGACAACGATCTGAGGTTCCTTGTCGTCCCGGAGGGACAGGCGGCCTGTAATGACCACAGGGCTGTTCTCCCGCAGGTACCCACCGTACTGGCTCAGCACATTGGAGAAGGCCAGCATTTCGATGGCGGCGGTATCGTCCTCCACGGTGACGTAGGCCATCATGGAATTATTCCGGGTGGACTTCATTTTCACGCTTTGTACGATGCCCGCAACGGAAACAATCTGATCATCCCGGAAGTTACCTTCTTCGTTCATCAGATTGCCAATGGGCACCACGTGGGTATTCCGAAGAAGGGCCCGGTAATCATCCATGGGGTGGCCGGAAATGTAAATACCGGTGGTTTCTTTTTCCATAGCCATCAGTTCTGCCCGGCTCTTCTCCGGCAGTTTGGGGATCGGGATCTTGGCGGCAGCATCGTCCTCTTCCAGCATGGCGAAGAGACCCATCTGGCCTTCCAGATTCTTCTTTCGGGAGGAAGAAACACTATCCATCATGCTGTCATAAACAGCCAGCAGTTCACTGCGGTGGTGACCGAAGCAATCCATGGCACCACACTTGATGAAGTTTTCCACAGCCCGCTTGTTCAGTTCTCCCTCCCCCATTCGCTCCAGGAATTCTTCCAGGGAGCGGAAAGGACCGCCGTCGCTGCGCTTGCGGGCCATGCTGCGGATCAGACCCCGGCCCACAATTTACACGGCACCCAGGCCGAAGCGGATGGCATCTCCCTCCACGGTAAAGTGGTCGTGGGAATGGTTGATATCGGGAGGCAGAACAGGAATGCCCATTTCCTTGCACTCGGCAATATAACCGGAGATTTTGGTCGCAGAATCCAGCACAGAGGTCATCAGTGCGGCCATGTACTGCCGGGGATAGTGGCACTTGAGGTATGCGGTCTGGTAAGAAACCACCGCATAGCAGACAGCATGGGCCTTATTGAAGGCGTAGTTGGCGAAGTCGACGATTTCATCGTAAATGGACTGGGCCACCGCCTCGGAAACACCGTGGCCGATGCAGCCGGTGATATTCTGGGCAGGATCACCGTAGACGAAGACTTTCCTCTCCGCTTCGATGATTTTCATTTTCTTCTTGGAAATGGCGCGGCGGATGTTGTCCGCCTGGCCCATGGTGTAGCCGCCCAGGGAACGGAAAATTTCAATAACCTGCTCCTGGTAGACGATACAACCGTAGGTAACCTTCAGAATCGGTTCCAGAAGCGGGGTTTTATAGGTAACCTTCCGGTGGTCCAGTTTATTGGCGATAAACCGAGGGATAGAGTCCATAGGACCGGGACGGTACAGGGCCACAATAGCCGTAATATCTTCAATGGAACTGGCCTTCATGCTGACGCAGACACCGGTCATGCCGGTGGATTCCAGCTGGAAGACACCCTGGGTCTTACCCTCGGCCAGCATTTTAAAGGTTTCCGGATCGTCGTCTGGGACTTTGGCAATGTCAAATTCCGGGTCGATCTGCCGAATCTGCTGCTGGGCATCTTCAATGACGGTGAGGTTACGCAGACCCAAAAAGTCCATTTTCAGCAGGCCCAGCTCCTCGATGGTGGTCATGGTGTACTGGGTGACGATGGTATCGTCATTCCGGCTCAAGGGCAGGTAGGTGCTGACCGGATCCGCGGTGATCACCACGCCGGCGGCGTGGGTAGAAGTATTTCTGGGCATGCCCTCCAGGCTCCGGGCGGTATCGATGAGCTTCTTGACACGCTCATCGTTATCGTACATTTCTTTCAGCTTGGGACTCTGCTCCAGAGCCTGCTCCAGAGTGATATGGGGGGTGGAGGGCACCTGCTTGGCCACCACATCGGTTTCCGCGTAAGTAAAGTTCAGCGCACGGCCCACGTCCCGGATGGCGCCCCGGGCGGCCATAGTACCGAAGGTGGCAATCTGGGCCACATGGTCGGCACCGTACTTGCGCATAACATATTCGATAACTTCGGGGCGGCGTTCCTGGCAGAAGTCCGTATCGAAGTCGGGCATGCTGACGCGCTCGGGGTTCAGGAACCGCTCGAAAATCAGCGCGTACTTCATGGGGTCCACTTCCGTAATGTGCATGCAGTATGCCACAATCGAAGCAGCACCGGAGCCACGGCCGGGGCCCACAGGAATTCCCTGCTCCTTGGCGTAGCGGATGAAGTCCCAGACAATCAAGTAGTAGTTGACGTAGCCCATGCGGCTGATGACGCCAATTTCATATTCCAGACGGTCGAAATATTCCTGGGGTGGGTTTTCATACCGTTCCCGGAAACCTTTCATACAGATTTCCCGGAAGTATTCTTCGTTGGTATAGCCCTCGGGTACCGGGAAAGAGGGCAGATGATATTCATGGAAAGTAAATTCCAGATTGCAGCGGTCTGCAATTTTTACCGTGTTTTCGAAGGCTGCATCGTGGTTGGGGAACAGTTCCCGCAGTTCCTCTTCGCTCTTGAGGTAAAATTCCTCCTGCTCAAAGCGCATGCGGTTTTCATCGTCCACGGTTTTGCCTGTCTGGATGCACAGCAAGACATCCTGCATAGCAGCATCCTCTTTGCGCAGGTAATGGGCATCGTTACTGACAATCAAAGGCAATCCCGTTTCCCGAGCAAGACGCTCCACACCCTGGTTCACAGGCCGCTGTTCGTCAATGCCATGGTCCTGCAGTTCCAGGTAGAAATTCCCGTCGCCGAAAATGTCGGCCATTTTCAGCGCGTACTTCTTGGCGGAATCGTAGTCTTCCTCCAGCAGATACTGGGGGATGGCACCGGCCAGACAGGCAGAGGTGGCGATAAGACCTTCATGGTATTTTTCAAGAAGAGCCAAATCCACTCTGGGTTTACCGTAGAAACCGCTGATGAAGGCCTCAGATACCATTTTGCAAAGGTTTTCATAGCCTCTGCGATTTTCACAGAGGAGCACCAGATGGTAAGGGTCGTTGTCGATGCCGTGGACCCGGTCGGACATATTCCGGCGGGCCACATAGACCTCGCAGCCGATAATGGGCTTGACTCCGGCGGCCTTGGCTGCCTTGTAAAAATCGATACAGCCGTACATAACGCCGTGGTCCGTGATGGCAACAGCACTTTGGCCCAGTTCCTTCACCCGGTCCATGATGCCGTCAATGCGGCAGGCGCCGTCCAGAAGGCTGTATTCGGTATGAACATGAAGATGTACAAAGCTCATTGTCTATACTCCTTTGCCAGCTGGACCAGTCGTTTCATACGGTTGTTCATGGCGGGTTTTGTGATGGCAGGTTCCATCATTTCTGCCAGTTCTGTTAAGGTTGCTTCAGGATTTTCCTCCCGGGCCTTGGCTGCCTGCTGCAGTTTGGGAGCCAGCTTGTCCAGCATTCCCAGTTCCTTCAGCACGCGAATGGCGGCCAGCTGCTCCTGGGCGGCTTCCACCACCTTGGAAAGATTGGCATCGTCGCAGTTGCAGCGGCGATTGACTTTATTGTTCAGTTCTTTCTCCAGTCTGGCTTCCATAATACCCATGGCAGCAACAGGAGCACCCAGATAGGTAAGATAATCCGAAATTTGCTCACTTTGCTTCAAGTAAAGCACCTGTCCCCCGCCCCGCTTGGCGGATTTGGGGTTGAAGCCCATGGCTTCATTGATCAAAAGGAAGCTTTCCCTGGCAACGCTTTGATGGGTCGTGGCAGTTTCCAGGTGGTATCCCTTTACAGGATCTGTGACACTTCCGCCTGCAAGAAATGCTCCCCGGAGGAATGAGGCTTTACAGCACTCCTCTTCAACCACAGGAAGATTCACATGCAGAGACACAGTATCCCGGCTGTCAAAGCCAAAGGATTCCATGATTACATCGATTTTTTCCGGTTCCCAGATCTGAAAAACCAGTTTGCCGGGGGCAGCCAGACTGGGATAGCTGTCGAAACCCATACCAAAGGCCTTCATAAACAGTTTCGGCAAGATATAGGCAAATTCCCGGCTTTCGGTGATGATTTTTATGCTGTCCGCAGTAAAGCTGTTGCAGTACAGCAGGATGCCGAAGCATTCTGCCAAAGCGCAGCAGCGCTTACCGGGCAAAATACGGCAGACCTCCGCTTTGGCGGCGGCAGAAAACGACAGGGCCATATTGGAGGCCTCCTTTCAGAGAAATTACATTACCAGATACGAACTTCCGGTTCCATGCAGATACCGGAGTTTTCGTAGACTTTGTCGGATACCTGCTTAAGCAGGTTCTTAACATCTTCCGCAGTGGCACCGCCTAAATTTACAGCGAAGCCTGCATGCTTGGTAGAGATGGCTGCGCCGCCTACCTGGTAACCCTTCAATCCTGCCTGGTCAATCAGCGCGGCAGCGTAACCGCCAACAGGTCGCTTGAAAGCAGAACCTGCAGAGGGCAGATCCAGGGGCTGGGAAGCGGAACGCTTACCCATCAGTTCCTTCATTTTTGCTTTGATTTCATCTACAGGTTTCTTTTCCAGCGCGAAGTCGGCACTGATCACAATGCCGCTTTCGTCTTCCAGAATACTATGGCGATAAGAGAATTGCATTTCCGCACAGGAAAGCCGGCAAATATTGCCGGTCATGTCCATCACTTCCACGCTCTCAATGATCTGGCACAGCTCGCCGCCGTAAGCACCGGCGTTCATATAAACACCGCCGCCGATACTGCCGGGAATGCCGTGGGCAAACTCCATGCCCCCAAGGCCGTGGTTGGCTGCAAACATAGCGGCGCGGGTCATGGTCACACCGGCCATTGCCCGGATTCGGGTATCGTCCAGCAGTTCCATGCCGTCCAAACAGTCTTTCAAGCAAATTACCAAACCGGAGATCCCCTCATCCGGAGCTAACACATTGGTTCCTGCACCTAGGATAGCGCATTTGCAGTCCAATAAAGTGGACATTTTTAAAAGTGCAGCCAATTCCTCTCTATTCTTGGGAAAAGCCATAACCTCAGCAGGACCGCCGATGCGGAATGAGGTATGCCTTGCCATAGGTTCAAAGAAACGCAGGTCCATTTCCGGTAAGGAAGTGGAAATTTTCTGCTGAAATACAGTCATTTCGGTCATAAACGCCTCCGGGTGTATAATCTAATACAGTATAGCATATTGCGAACGAATTTGCAATTATGACAAGCATGAAATTTCTGTTACAAAAAAGAAATCTCCACCGCAGGTCTTGCGGTGGAGATAAATTTTAGTTGTTTTATTCGGCAGATTCCAGAACGTCTGCTTCTGTAATGGCAGTCAGCAGTTCCCGGTTCTTTTCCAGGTTGGGAACAATAACGCCGGACTGGACACCGTAGATGTCAACGATCTGACCGGTATAAGTACCCTCAGCGGGACACTGATTGGAAACAATAGTCAGCTTGGGAAGCAGAGGAAGCAGCTCCAGAATGCAGTTGGTAATGTCATCATTGGACATATTGGTGATGATCATGGGCAGGATCTCATCGATCAGACTGTTCAGTTCCTTCAGACTCAGACCCTTCACGGAGTTGATCAGGGTGGTGATCACCTTTTTCTGACGGTTGCCCCGCTCCATGTCGCTGTCGATCTTACGGATACGGGCATAATGCAGTGCCTGGCTGCCGGTCAGCTTGGTCAAACCGGGTTCAAAAGTGCCGATGGGAATGCCAATTTCGCTCATATAATTGGTCATGTAATCAGCCTCAGCCTCAGTCAGCTCAATCTCGATGCCACCCAGCAGATCCACGATTTTTTCAAAGGACTCAAAGTTGATCTCCACATTGAAATCAACTTCGGCGCCAAAGTTCTCATAGATGCACTGGTTCAGCATGCCCATAGCATCCAGAGTACCGCCCCAGGAATAACCCAACGCATAGTTGACATTGATACGCTGTTTTCCGCAGGAGTGCTTGGTTCCGCCGGAATCCACATAATTAGGAAGCTTAACATAAGTATCTCGGGGGAAAGAGGTCAGGGTCAGCTGCTTGGTTTCTTTGTTGACCGTAAACAGAATCATGGAGTCGGACATCTTGCCCACTTCCACATCACGGGCTGCCTGGCCTACAAGTAAGATGTTGACAACCTTACCCAGCTTACCGGGTTCGTAATAGGTGGGATCCTCGGTTGTTTCTACAGTAGGTTCCGTGGTGGGTTCCTCGGTAGTTTCCGTAGCGCTGGGATCCACGACGGCATCCTCGGGAACATAAGTCATAATGCTGTCGATTTCTTCCTGGGAGGGATTCTTAATCTCCACATCAGGACGAGTAATCAGATTCAATTTGGAATTGAAGAACAGAATACCGGCACCAACCGCAAGAATGGCAACCACCAAAACAACGATCAGAACAATCAGGACAATGGTAGATGCACTCTTCTTCTTTTTGACGGGTGCAGTAGTCTTTAGATAACGTCCACCTTTGCTCATATGTAACCTCCTAATGGACATAAAAATTCAAATTAACAAAAGGTATTGTAACACCAAATCCCCCAGAAAACAAGATAAATAATCATATTCCCAAAAATTTCATATAAAATTAAGAAACAGGCAGCCGTTACGCTGCCTGTTCCGGGAAATATGGAATTACTTCTCTACGATTTCCAGGATCTCCATGGGGCAAGCCTTGACGCAGATGCCGCAGGAAATGCACTTGGAAGCAGGATTCTCGGGCTTCAGAACCATGACCTTCATGGGGCAGGCCTCGACACACTTGCCGCAGCTGACGCACTTCTTCTTATTGATCATGTAAACGCCGGTCTTGGGGTTCTGGGTAATGGCCTCATGCTCGCAGGAACGCATGCACTTACCGCACTGGATACAGACATTGGGCTTGGCCTCATTGCCCTTGGCAACGATCTGGATGCAGGACAGGGTGACATCAAATTCCTTGTAGAAAGCTTCGGAGCAGGCCTGCATGCACTGCAAGCATGCCATACATTCGGAACCCTTTTTAACAGTGAGCTTCTTCATAGCAGAGAACTCTCCTTTATCTTATTATTGCGCTTCTATTATACATGGAATATCGATAAAATGCAACGGAAAAATAGAAAAAATCTAACTTTTTCAGTTAGCATGCGCTAACCCTCACCTTAGTACGCTTGATAATAAGCATTTTCCTTCCGTATTATAGTTTTTGGATATTTTTTCCAGGGTAAAGGGAACTTTCCGGGAAATAATAGTTATGAACTCAGACTACTTTGGAGGATAGAAAATGAAAATCTTTACCATGTTTATTTCTGTATTGGTCCTTACCGCTATGCTGATGACTGGCTGTGGATGCCGAAACAGTAAGCCTCTGGATACCATGCCCTCGGAAAGCACTTCCGCACCTACCACCATGCCTACCACGGAAGCCACTACCGCTCCCACTACCGCGCCGACCACCATGCCGACCACCGATAGCACCGATGCAACCGTCGACAACGGAAACGGACCCCTGCCCACGGATGGCATGAATGGCACAGACTCCACCGGCAATAATGCCAGAAATCACCGGATTCCCGGCATGAACTAAAAAAGAATCAGGGCTTTCGCCCTGATTACATAAATTCATCCCAGTCAAGCGTCAGACTACCGTCTTCCTTAACAAGGCAGGGAATGCCGATTTTTCCGTCAGCCCGGATTTCATCAAAAAGACTGTTTTCCCGCAGCACAAGGAATTCCTTGAGATTTAGGAGGCTGTCGGAGAAGTCCAGATATTCGTAAGCAACCCCTACCCTGTCCAGGTCTGCACGGCACTGAACACAGTCCGGGCATTGCATACTTCCGTATATTTTCAGCATAATGACTCCTTACAGGATGGAAATATAGCGGGTAAGATTTTTCTTTGCCCGTTCTGCAGCAGCGGCAGCATGGGTCAGATAGTCGCTGCCATCGGATTCCGCCTGCTTCCAGGCAGCGGTAACAGAAGTACCAACACAAACCGCAGCACCGTGGCCGAACTTATCGAAGGCATTGGCGCAGTTCTTGGCGTTAGCATTAGGATAGTCCAGTCCATCCACCAGCAGGAACAGCTTGGGGTACTTGGTGCGCAGGGTCCGAAGGCTCTCCGCGGCGCTGGCTGCCGCCAGAATACCCACCCGGGTGTAACCGAACTTACCTGCAGTATCCTGGCCGTAGCGGTTTACGTGGTCCGCAGAAGCGGTGTGAACAAGCCGTCCGCCTGCCAGCAGATCCTGCAGCTCCGGAGCGGATTTGTTGGCAGTACGGGTCACAACAAAGACATCCTTCTTGCTATTTTTGCAGTAAGGCAGAAACGGTTTGATGATATCGCTGCCCAGGTAACCGGATATGACCAAACCGTCACAGGGATAGGCGCTCCCCTCTCCAAGAAGACTTTCGGCAACCATTTTTGCAGCAGCGGGAGAAAGGATCTCGGGGGCATCCAAGGCGACGTAATAGCCCAATTCCGATGCGGCTTTCAGGGTTTGCGTCAATTCCGTCATGCCATCAGCACCCAGCAGCGCAAAGGCTGCAAAGCTTACACGGACTGCGGGGATCGTGCCTTTAAGATTCTCAAGCAGTTCCCGGCAGAAAGCACCGTAGCCGGAGGCATTGGGAGCAAACTGGGGTGGAATTTCAGACAGAGAAATCCCCAGTTCCAGCATAGTGGGATTTTTCAGCTTTCGGATTTTTTCCTGCAAGATATCAACAGCCATATGAACCGCCTCCGGCACTTTTCTTTTAGTATAGCACAACTATTTCCACAAAGAAAGACAAAAACCTTCCAGATGTGAAATTTTTCGCGATGGGTATACTACTAGTGAAAGGAGGGAGAACTATGAAGCTTAGCGGATGGGCGATTACCGCAGGTTTGGGTGCTGCTGCAGGCGCGGTGGCTGTTATGATGATGCCCCGGCAGAATCCTGTGCGCAAACTGGCATCCAAGGCCGCCAACAAGGCAGAGGATCTTGCCTGGAAGATGGAAGACAAAATTATGGGCATGGATTTCTGATAGTTGGGACCGTCCGTGTGGTCGGTCCCAACATAAAGACAGGGCGGAGCATTGCTCCGCCCTACTCTTTTAGGACTTTTTGTTCAGTCGGTAAATCTGATGCCACAAAAGTGCCGTTAAGCTGACGAAGAGGGATTCCGAGATGATCAGTTCTTTCCAATTGTAGAGCAGCACTGTGACCAGCTTACCGCCCGTTACAAGCATGGTAGAAAATGCCACACTGCCGCAAAGGATAGCACCTCGAATCGCCAGTTCTTTTCCGATACCGCTCATGTGCCGAGAAACCAAGAACAACAGTACTGCCAGAACCAAGCTGCTGTAAAAAACGATTGCATACACATTGCTGACTGAGGTGAACACAGAAGTTGGGGTTTCCTTACCTGCATCCCACAGAAGGACTTCCGCATCTCCATTGGTAGGATTCACATACCAATGGTTTCTATCCGCAGGTTTGAAAATCCATTCCCCATCCTCATTCAACATCAGTTCTGCGATTTTTCCATGGATGATCTCCCCATTTTTTGTTCGGATAGTTCCATCATCCTCACTTAGGCTAAAGAATCGGTTCCAGTCCCGCTGGGTGCATTCTTCCACATCATAGAAATCCGCAATATAAGTTTTCAGTTCCTCTTCGGTCAAATCTGCAATCTGTGCATCTTTTTGCCGTCCTTTATACCAATCATAGCGGTTTGTATGGCAAAGGATTCCCCAGTTATCCGGTGTCATATGACCCCAGCCGGAACGGCCATTGATGCCTCTGGCATAGTCGATAATCAACGTGCCGTCTTCCATTAAATAGACATCCTCAATGGCTTCTTCTGCGGTCAAATAATAGGGCGTAAACAGGTAGGTGCAGACAGTAACGGCCATGGTCAGTACCGTCATGACTGCGGCCAGGGCGGAAAAGATGCGTTTTCTGC
Organism: Faecousia sp.; assembly: GCA_045533345.1. GTDB lineage: Bacteria > Bacillota > Clostridia > Oscillospirales > Oscillospiraceae > Faecousia. Next base: position 16,543 of record JAZSHO010000102.1, read on the forward strand.
GGATGGTGTCCCCTACCCGTTTCAAGGATTTTACATCCACTTCCAGAGGAACCTTTGGGGTCTTTTGAATGGCGGCCAGTTCTTTGGTGCATTCATCACAGCCGCAGAGGTGGTCGTCCACCATTTTCTTGCTGTCCTCGCTGACCATGTTCTCTGCGTACAGGGGAAGCAGGTCCCGGATAATATTGCAGGAAATATCCATTATTCATTCCTCCATTTGGTTACGTATTTTCTGGCGGGCCCGATGATAGGTCACGCAGGCCCAATTGGCAGTGCGCCCGAAGAGGCTGCCAATGTCTTCAAAGGAAAGCTGACCGAAGATCCGAAGAGAGAAAACCTCTTTATACGGCTCCGGCAGGTCATGAAGAACGCGATGGATGGCCATGGCCTGGTCTTTGTCGAAGACCTGTTCTTCCAGGGAGCGGCGGGGATCGGGAATCTGGAGTTCATCGATATCCTCGGTGGGTTTTGTCTTTCGCAGATGGGACAAGTAACAGTTTCTTCCCATGGCGCAAAGCCAGGTGCGGATATCGCAGTCGCCCCGAAAGCTGGGCAGGGCTTTCAAAGCTTGAAAGAACACCTGTTCCGTCAGTTCTTCTGCCAGCAATTCGTCGTGGCAAATGGCCCGTAAGTACAACTCCACATCCCGGAAGTAGGCACGGTATATGGCTTCAAATTCGGTCACGTTCTCACCTCCTTGCACCTATTAGACGCAGAATAACGAAGAATCTTACAAAGAAATTAAAAAAGAGCGCACCAAAGCCTCCCCTGTGCAAGGGGAGGTGGCTCGCCTTATGGCGAGACGGAGGGGTTGTAACAATCCCCCAGTCTGCCCTTTGGGCAGCCAGCCCCCTTTACACAAGGGGGCCTTTATTGCGCTCATATAATTAGACAATATTCAGCTTTACGGTGTCCTCTTCCACGCAGATGTGGATGGAGGAAATGGGATTCTCGAAGGAATCGATGATGGCTTCGCTGATGGGATCCTCCAGTTCCTTCTGGATGGTGCGGCGTAGATTCCGAGCGCCGTAGGTCAGAGAATAGGCCTTCTTCACCAGCAGCTGCCGCAAATCGTCGTTCCAGGAAAGGGACAGGCCGCGGGATTCCAGGCTGGTTCTCAGTTCCACCAGCATGATATCCGCAATACCCAGGAAGTTCTCTTCTGTCAGATGGTTGAAGGTAATGATCTCGTCCACACGGTTGAGGAATTCGGGACGCAGGAAACCGCGAAGGGCCTTCATGGTCCGCTCCTTCACCTGGTCTCCGGCGGTGCGGCCGAAGCCCATACCGCCAACAGAGCCTTCGCTGCCAGCGTTAGAGGTCATGACGATGATGGTGTTCTCAAAGTTCACCACACGGCCCTGGGCATCGGTGATACGGCCATCGTCCAGAACTTGCAGCAGCACATTCAGCACGTCGGGGTGGGCCTTTTCGATTTCGTCAAAGAGAACCACAGAGTAAGGACGGCGGCGGATCTTTTCCGTCAGCTGTCCGGCCTCGTCATAGCCGATGTAGCCGGGAGGAGAACCGATCAGCTTGGAAACGGTGTGCTTCTCCATATACTCGGACATATCCAGGCGAATCAAGCTGTCAACGCTGTCAAAGAGGTCATTGGCCAGCTGCTTGACCAGTTCCGTCTTACCCACGCCGGTGGGGCCGACGAAAATAAAGGAAACAGGCCGCTTCTTGGGACTGATGCCCACACGGTTCCGGCGGATGGCCCGGGAAACGGCATCCACCGCTTCGTCCTGGCCAACGATATGTTCCTTCAGACGGTCGGCAAGACCCTTGATCTGCTGGTATTCCTGGGCCTTGATTTTGGAAGCGGGAATCTTGGTCCACAGTTCAATGATCCGGGCCAGGTTTTCCATAGTCACAGCGGGAGCAGGCAGAGCCTCCAGATCCTCGATCTGCAGCGCCAACTGCATCAGCTTACTGCGAATCTTGGCCAGGCGCTCAAAGTCCTGGTTTTCGGTATCCTCGTTGAGCATCCGCAGTTCCAGTTCGTAGTCGTCCCGTTCCTTGCGCAGCTCTGCCAGCCGGGAGATTTCCTTGCACTGGAGGTTTACATCGGAGCAGGCTTCGTCCAGCAGGTCGATGGCTTTATCGGGCAGGAATCGGTCGGTGATGTACCGTTCGGACAGGACCACGCACTGGTGGGCGATTTCGGGAGAAATCTGGACACCGTGGAATTCCGCATAGGCCTTGGCGATGCCCTGCATGATGGCGGACGCCTCGGCGATGGTAGGCTCTGCAACGGAAACAGGCTGGAAGCGGCGCTCCAGGGCGGCGTCCTTTTCGATATATTTCCGGTATTCGGCAAAGGTGGTGGCACCGATGACCTGGATTTCACCACGGGACAGGGCAGGCTTCAGAATGTTTGCGGCGTTCATGGAGCCTTCCGCATCGCCTGCACCCACCAGGTTGTGGACTTCGTCGATGACCAGGATAATGTTGCCGCACTCCTTGATCTCGCCGATCAGGGACTTCATACGGCTTTCAAACTGGCCGCGGAACTGGGTACCGGCCACCAGGGCAGTCAGATCCAGCAGGAACACTTCCTTGTCCCGAAGCTTGTAAGGTACTTCTCCTGCGGCGATTCGCTGGGCAAGGCCCTCGGCAATAGCGGTCTTACCGACGCCGGGCTCACCAATAAGACAGGGATTGTTCTTCTGACGGCGGTTCAGAATCTGGATGACGCGCTCGGTTTCCACGTCGCGTCCAATGACCTTATCCAGCTTTCCCGCTCTGGCACGGCCCGTTAAGTCCATGCAGTAGCTATCCAGGAACTTATGCTTCTTGCCCTTCTTCTTTTTGTTACCCTCCTCCTGGGGTTCCTCCTTCTTGGAGGGCTTGGGAGGCTGGGTAGGCAGGTTGTTATTGGCGCCGCCGAAGAGCTGGTTCAGCAGAGGGAAGGTTGCAGTCTGGCTGTCGATTTCATCCTCGTCGGCATCGTCGCTGCCATCCCGCTGACCGAACATACTGCTCATTTCATCGCTGAGCAGTTCCAGGTCTTCTTCGGAAATGCCCATCTGCTTGACCGCCTGGTCGATCTGGGGGATGCCCAGACCACGGGCGCACTTGAGGCAATAGCCCTCATTGAGGGTATTGCCATTCTCAATTTTCGTAATAAACACAACAGCAATCTGCTTGTTGCACTTGATACACATTTTCGGTTGCATGGGAAAATCACTCCTTTCCGTGCAGTATAGCACAGAAATAATGAAAATGGGAAAATAAATTGTGAACGATAAAAAGACTGTCATTACGAGAAAGCCGAAGGCTGACGTGGCAATCCCCCGGAATTACCTGTATCCTCAGGAGATTGCCACACCAGTCTGCGAACTGGTTCGCAATGACATAGTAATCTGACGCGAAGCGACGGTTTTACTCCGTCCAGTCGCTGCCGCACTCGAATTTGGCGATGCCATCATCGTACCACAGATGAGTCATGTAAAGACCTCCGGGCGGGACGGTGGGCCCAGCAGCGGTGCGGTTGCCGGATTCCAGAATCTTGCCAATGTCCTCGGGCTTGATTTTACCCTCGGCGGCATAGACCACGGTACCGGCCATTGCACGGGCCATGTTATACAGGAAACCGTTGGCGCAGACCTTCAAGGTGATCAGATTCCCCTGCCGCTCCACGTTATAATAGTATACGGTGCGGACCGTGGATTTAACATCGGTTCCCACACTTCTGACTGCTGCAAAATCATGGGTACCCACAAACTGGGAGGCCGCGGCCTGCATCACCTTCTCGTCCAGGTGCTTGGGATAAAACCAGGCACGGTTGACGTAGAAGGGGTCCTTCAGACGGGAATTGTAGATTTGGTAAGTATATTCCTTCCGGGCACAGGAACCGATGGCATTGAAATTTTCATGGACTTCAAAGGCCTTGGTAACCACGATATCGCAAGGAAGATGGGTGTTCAGTGCATAGGGCAGCCGGTCCACCGGAATGGTGGAGGTGGTACGGAAATTGGCAACATAGCACCGGGCATGGACACCGGCATCGGTACGGCCGCAGCCGGTGATGTGGACAGGGTGTCCCACGATCATTTCCGCGGCCTTCTCCATGGTTTCTGCCACGGTGGGCAGGTTTTTCTGGACTTGCCAGCCGTGATAATTGGTACCCAGGTAGGTCACAAACAAAGCAATGTTACGCATAGCTACCTCACAGACCGAAATTGGCAAGAATACCAACCACCACGATCATAGCAATACCGATACCGAAGGACAGAAAGTCCTCCCGGTGGTAGCGCAGCAGCTTCATCTTGGTGCGGCCCTCGCCGCCCTGGTAACAGCGGCACCCCATGGCGGTAGCCAGTTCGTCCGCCCGACGGAATGCGCCGATGAACAGCGGCACCAGAATGGGAACCAGGGCCTTGGCACGATCCATCAAGCTGCCGTTTTCAAAATCGGCACCTCTAGCCTTCTGGGCGCACATGATCTTGTCCGTTTCCTCAATGAGGGTGGGGATAAAACGCAGAGCAATGCACATCATCATAGACAGTTCATGGACACGCAACTTGATCTTCTTCAGAGGATTCAGAAGCGCCTCCAGACCGTCAGTCAAAGAAATCGGAGAGGTGGTATAGGTCAGCAGGAAGGTACCGGTGATCAGCATGAGGATCCGGGCCATCATGAAAATGGCACGGGTCAGACCTCCCAGGGTGATGGTGATGATCCAGAAATCCACCAGCACAGGGCCTTCCTGGGTAAAGAACAGGTTCAAAACGCCGGTAAAGACCAGAATCATCACCAGAGGCTTCATGCCCCGGACGATGGATTTGACGGGGATGGTGGAAATCTTGATGGTGACCACCAGGAAAAAGAGCATGATGGCGTAGCTGACCCAGCTTTTTGCCAGGAACAGCGCCACAATGTAGGCCACCAGCATGATCAGCTTGGTTCTGGGGTCCAGGCGGTGAATGACAGAATTGCCCGGGAAATACTGGCCTAAGGTAATGTCTTTAAGCATTCACGGCACCTCCCTTAAGCTGTTTCAAGGCTTCCACGGCCTGGTCAATGGTGTACACATTGGGAACCCGTACACCCATAGCCCGCAGGTGCAGGAACACTTGGGTCACCTGAGGGATGCTGAGCCCCATTTCCACCAGTTCCTCCGCATGGGTGAAGACCTCTGCGGGGCTGGCATCCATGGCAAGGTGGGAACCGTTCATGACAAGCAGTCGGTCTGTCAGCCGGGCCACATCCTCCATGGAGTGGGAAACCATCATAATGGTGGCGTTCTTGGCCTTACGGTAGCTTTCGATGTTGCCGAGAATTTCCGCACGGCCAATAGGATCCAGTCCTGCAGTGGGTTCGTCCAGGATCAGCACTTCCGGCTCCATAGCGATGACGCCCGCGATGGCAACACGGCGCTTCTGGCCGCCGGACAGGTCAAAGGGAGAAACCTCCAGCTGCTTTTCGGTCAAGCCGACAAAGCCCGCAGCCTCCCGGACACGGCAGTCAATTTCCTCGGGCTTCAAACCCATGTTCTTGGGGCCGAAGGCGATGTCCTTGTATACCGTTTCCTCAAAAAGCTGGTATTCCGGATACTGGAACACCAGGCCCACCCGGAAACGGGCCTGGCGGGTCAGCTTCTTGTCAGACCAGATGTCCTGACCGTCCAGAAGCACCTGGCCGGAGGTGGGCTTCAGCAAACCGTTCAGCTGCTGCATCAGCGTGGACTTACCGGAACCGGTGTGGCCTATGATACCGATAAATTCGCCCCTGTTTACGGAAAAGGACACGTCCTCCAGCGCCTTATGTTCAAAGGGTGTACCAACGCTGTATATATAGTTCAGATTCTTTATCTCAAGAATAGGATTCAACGAACATTCCTCCTTGCGGTCAGGCCTTTACCATGTCGTAAAGTGTCTGCGCGCATTCAATGGGGTCCAGTTTGTCAAGGGGCAGGTTAAAACCTTCCTGGTTCAGTTCCCAGCACAGTTCCACGGAATCGGGAGCTGCCAGGCCAATGGTATGAAGCAGCTCCACCTGGGAGAAAACCTCCTGGGGTGTGCCGTCGGCAGCCACCTTGCCCTTGTGGAGAACCACAACACGGCCTGCCTTGGCGGCTTCGTCCATATGGTGGGTGATGAGAATGACGGTAATGCCCTTCTCCCGGTTCAGCCGTCCGATGGTTTCAATAACCTCCCGGCGGCCCCGGGGGTCCAGCATGGCAGTGGGTTCGTCCAAAACGATGCACTTAGGTTCCATGGCAATAACACCGGCGATGGCAATTCGCTGCTTCTGTCCGCCGGACAGCAGAGGGGGTGCATGCTCCCGGTATTCGTACATGCCTACCTGCTTCAGCGCCTTATCCACACGGTGGCGGATCTCAGGGCTGGCAATGCCAAGATTCTCCGGGCCAAAGGCTACATCCTCTTCCACCACATTGGCAACGATCTGATTGTCAGGATTCTGAAACACCATACCCACATTCCGGCGAACGGACATGATCCGTTCCTCCAAGGAGGTATCAATGCCGCAGACCCATACCTTACCGCCGGTGGGCAGCAGGATGGAATTAAAATGTTTGGCTAACGTAGATTTGCCGCAGCCGTTGGTGCCAAGGATGGCCACAAAGCTGCCCTCTTCCACCGTCAGATTCATATCTTCGAATACCACAACGCCCTTCTGGTTGTCCAGTCCGGGGTAGGTATAGGCAAGATGTTCTGCTCTAATGATTTCGCTCAAAGCGCTTCCCTCCCCTGTTAGGGTTCCCAGCGGCCGGTTGCACCGCAGGGCAGCACAAGACCGGATTCTTTCACCGGCAGGCCCAGTTCACCGGCAGCGCACTTGCCGCCATGATCCTTGCCGAAAACAACGTCCGCAGCATAGGAAACGGCGGAGGGAGCAAGTCCGGTGGTGTAGGAATTGATGATCACAAACAGAGGATCGTCTGCCAGAAGCTTGGCAGTTTCCAGCAGGAAGGGATAGAAGCTTGTTTCCATCTTCCATATCTCGCCGCTGGGTCCGCGGCCATAGCTGGGAGGATCCATGATGATGCCGTCATAGCGGCGGCCGCGGCGGATCTCCCGCTGGATAAACTTACCACAGTCATCCACGATCCAGTGGATAGGACGGTCAGCAAGACCGGAAGCCTGTGCATTCTCTTTGGCCCAGGCCACCATGCCCTTGGAAGCATCCACATGGTAAACCTCCGCACCGCCGGCTGCTGCAGCCAGCGTCGCACCGCCGGAATAGGCAAACAGGTTCAGTACCCGAATGGGGCGTTTGGCAGAGGCAGCAGACACCTTTTCACGGATAAAGTCCCAGTTGGCAGCCTGCTCCGGGAATACGCCGGTATGCTTGAAGTTCATGGGCTTAACGTTGAAGGTCAGATAATCCTTGTAGTGGATCTGCCACCGCTCGGGCAGCTTATGGTCCGTCCAGTGTCCGCCGCCGGTATTGCTGCGGACATAGCGGGCATCATAGCGCTGCCATTCTCTGGCGCTGTGAGGGGTATTCCAAATGACCTGGGGATCCGGACGAACCAGGATATACTTGCCCCATCGCTCCAGGCGTTCCCCATCGGAAGCGTCCAGAACTTCATATTCTTTCCATTCATCGGAAATCCAAAGCATTTTGGGTCTCCTCCTTATTCTATCTAGTTTAGTTCCAGGCAGAACCGCCATTGTTGCCGGGTTCCACGGGTCTGCCTTCATCATCGGGACCAATTTCGATGATTCCATCCCAGTCTTCATCAAAGATGCCGTCTTCCCCTTCCAGATCCTCCCAGGAGTCCTGGGTGTGGAGCTGGCATTCCAGGTAGGGCGTGCCGCTGGGATTGTCCAGATTGCCATAGAAGCCGTGCCAGGCAAGGTCATTGCCATTGTTGTCTACATAATAGACATAACCGTCACCCGTGAAAATCTCATACAGACCGGTGCCTGCGGCATCCTTCATTTCCCGTACTTCCGCCTGGGTCAGCTTCACCAGAGAACGAACCTGGATGTCTGCATCCGGGAAGGAAGCACAATATTCCGTAGCCACACCGCCGCCGGTAACACAGTAGGCCATGGTCACATGCTTATTGCAGTAGCCGGTAGGTGCATCCTGGGGATAAACCAGCGGAGAAGAGATTCGGTCCAGACCACGGGCATCGCTGCGGCAGGCCTCCGTTGCCAAAAGGCCGGAATCCAGGCAGACCGAAACCGTACGCATGGCATTGCCGTTGTAAAGGCCGTTGTTGGGCAGACCGTTGTGGATAGGCTGCATGACCTTCTTCCACAGCTGGGCTGCGGGGTTTGTGTTCAGCACGACCTTTTCAGGAAGGTCGTAGCCGCACCAGACAGCTGCGGTGTAGTGGGACGTATAGCCGCAGAACCAACGGTCACGCTGGCTGGAGGTGGTGCCTGTTTTGCCGGCGATGTTCTGGCCATTGAAGATGGCTGCGCCGCCGGTGCCGTAGTTGGCGGCATTGAACAGGCAGTAGTTCATATAGTTGACAGTCTTGTCGCTGAGGATCTTCTGAGAATTCTGGGTGTTGTCGATAACCAGCTCACCCTGGCTGTTGTAAACTTTCGTGAAGGTTCGAGCCTCACGGTAGACACCGTTATTGGCAAAGGTGGCGTAAGCGGCGGACATTTCCCGGACGGTGGAACCCACAGTCAATGCACCCAGCGCCAGAGGTGCCCGTCCAATGTCGGACTTGCTCTGGCCGTTGCCCAGAGAGTAGCTTTCTGTCAGATAATTCTGGCCAAAATTATACTTGGCAAAGCTATAAGCATATTCCCAGCCGCTGAGATCCAGGGTACGGACCGCAATGGTATTGATAGAGGAAACAATACCCTGGTAAACCGTTCTGGCATAATTATATCGTTTGGAATCGTTGTTGGGCCATCCGTCGCCACCGTCGTAGATAACGGGCATATCCTTCAGAACTGTTGCCGGATTGATAACACCCAGTTCGAAGGCAGGCGCATAAACCGAGATGGGTTTCTGAGCAGAGCCGGTCTGCAACTTTGCCTGGGTTGCACGGTTGTAGGCAAAGAAGGTGTCCTTCTCGCCAACACCGCCGGAAAGGGCTACCACGTCGCCGGTATCATTGTCCACAACCACAATGGCAGACTGAAGCTGCTGGTTGCTGTTGGTTCTGGGAATCTGGGACAGGTCGTTATAAACCGCATCCACAGCTTCCTGGATTTCCATATCCAGAGTGGTATAAATGTGGTAGCCACCCTTCTGAATCCGTTCCAGATAGTAATTCTTGGTTTCATCGCCCAGTTCGTCCCAGACACGGCCATCCTGCTCCGCAAGGGCAGAAGCCACGTCGATAATAACGGCGTCCACGAACCAGGAGTAAATGCTCTGGGAGGCGCTGCTCTGGACAGATGTTACGGTGCCGCAAAGGGGGCAGTAATAGCCACCGTCCTGGGCAAAGTTGCTGCGGATATCCGCATAACCGCACATGGTGTTTTCGCAGACGGTCCAGCGGTCTTCATCGGCAATGCCTTCCTTGAATACCAGTTCCTGGGCAACTGCTTCGTCATACTCCTCCTGGGTCAGATAGCCCTGGCTGAGCATTTCGTTCAGAACATTCAGCTGACGGTAACGGTTACGGCCAACGCCATCCCGTTCCTCGCCCTTGTACTTATAGACACTCTCAGAGTAGGGGTTGAACAGAGAGGGGTTATTGGTGATACTGATCAGGCTGGCGCACTCAGCGGCGGTCAAATTCTGCAGTTCCTTACCGAAATACTCCGCAGCGGCACTCTTAACGCCCCAGCAGCCACGGCCCAGATAGATTTCGTTCAGATAGTACTCCATGATCAGATCCTTGTCGTACTCCTGCTCGAACATGTAGGCCCGGAAAATCTCCATGACCTTACGCTGGACGGTGACGCTGTTTTCTTCCGTCACATTCTTGATCAGCTGCTGGGTAATGGTGGAGCCGCCGGCATCGCCGCTGCCGAAGAACAGGTTGACACAGGCCTTGATGGTGGTAATCCAGTCCACGCCCTGGTGCTCATAAAAACGCTTATCCTCAATGGCCACCGCGGCATCGATCAGATCCTGGGGGATCTCATCCAGCGGCGCCCACTGTCGGTCGGTGGTGGTAAAAATCTGCTGCAACAGCTGGATATTACCGCCTTCATCCACATGGTAAACGAAGGAGGTTTCTTCCATGTCGTAGTCCTCCATGGACCAGTCCACGGCTTCTGTCAGAATATCTTCCTGCAGGTAGTCGCCCAAGGTTCCCACAAAGACTACGCCGCAGACGATAACAATCATCAGCACAGTAGCTGCAGCGCCAATGGCGATCTTGACTGCCGCCAAGGCAAGATAACCCAGGGTATAAAGGACCTTCAGCAGCCAATGGGGATTCCATTCCTGCCGGGGTTTCTTGGTTCTCCTTCTTTTCTGATTTTCATTTGCCATAGGAAATAACCTCCAATACCGCTAAGCAAACTCAGGCGGTACACTTGTTTTCATTCAGGTGTCATATTTGCATAACACTAGTCGTATCATTATAGCACATCCTACATAAAAACGAAAGACCTATTTTATGAATATTCCATGAAAGCTGTCTTAAACTTTTCCCTCTTTCTACGATTTTCAAACCTCACCGCCCGAACTCATAAATATAAAGGAAAAGGAAATACTAGCAAAAAGCCAATGAGGTGACCTGCTATGAAACCCTTGTTTTCCAATTTGCTTCTGCTTTCTCTGCTGCTCGGCTGTTATGAGGGCCATATCGCCTTATGGCAGGAGGGGATGCAGGAGCCGGAAGCGATTTATCCGTATTCTGTGTCTTCCCTGCCCCCGGCAGACCAGGATGCCCTGAAAAAAGGGATTCCCATCGGCAGTGCCGAGGAACTGGCCCGGCGATTAGAAGACTACCTGTCATAGAATTACACTTCCGGATTCTGTACAATATTCCCAATTGATTTTAGAGAATGCAGGTTGTAAAATAGAGCCATGAAAATTCCGGAGGGGGCAAACAACATGGCCGATCAGTACGGGTCCGATTTCATCACCATTACCGATGATGAGGGCAATGAATTTGAATTGGAAGTGCTCAGCACTCTGGAATATAACGGAGATACCTATCTTGCTGTGATTCCCGCTGCCGAAAGTCTGGAAGAACTTCAGCTGGAAGTCAGCATTCTGAAGTCTGTGGAAGAAGAAGGCGAAAGCATTCTGTGCGTCATTGAGGATGAAGCAGAAATGCAGGCTGTGTACGACCTGCTGATGGATTCTCTCTACGAGGAAGAAGAATAAACAATTCCCCTGCTTGGTGCGTTGCGTGTCCTTTTGGACCCACATTTTATATTTGGGAAGTTAGATTTCCTTTCCGGTTTGCAGACCTCCCGCCTACGCTTTGACGATAGGTGGATGTTGGGAGCAGTAATGGACAGGAGCGGCAACCCACCTGCCTTTTCGTGCAGGTCATAATCGGATGCGTTACGGCCAAAGCGGGGTGTCTGGGGAACTTCGGTTCCCCAGACTTTTTTATAAATAACAGGCTTCCTCAGGGGAATACGCCATTCTTCCAAGGATCAAAAAGCCTTTGTTTACATTTCCTTTGGAGATTATTTACATTAATTTCGGTTTTTTCTGAGTTTTTCCCCTTGAAACCGAAAGGAAAATGGGTTATAATGCTTTGGTCTATGCAAAAATAGAACACCTAAGGACAAAAACGAGAGGAAATGATCACATGAGTGCATCCAGCAAGAAAAAGCTTCGTAAGGAACAGAACGCTGCTCAGATGACCGAAAAGCAGCTGGCCGAGCAGAAAGAAGCAAAGAAACTGAAACTTTACACTTCCATCTTCGTGGCCGTGATTGCCGTGATGGTCGTGCTCGCCATCGTTGCAGGCGTTACCACCTACGTAAGCAACAGCGGTATGAAAGAAAAGAACACTGTGGCTCTGACCGTGGGTCAGCACGAAATCAGCAACGCTGAGCTGAACTACCACTACATCGATGCCATCAACAATTATTACTCCAACTACGGCGAATACGTCTCCCTGTTTGGTCTGGACATTACCAAACCTCTGAACGAGCAATTTGCTGATGAAGAGGCCGGCGAGACCTGGGCGGATTACTTCCTGACCAGTGCTTCTGAAAATGTTCGTGCCATCTACGCTATGAACGACGCTGCCGCCGCCGAAGGCTTCACCCTCAGCGAGGAAGACGCTGCTTCTATCGAATCCACCATCTCCACCATGGGCCTGTACGCTTCCCTGTACGGCTACCAGGATGCTGAGACCTATCTGAAGGCGATGTACGGTAAGGGTGCTTCCATCGAGGACTACCGCGCTTACATGGAAAAGTCCATGCTGGCCGATGCCTACTATAACGCACACAACGAATCCCTGGTTTATGACGATGCCGCTCTGCGTGCAGAAGAGGCCGATAAGTACAACGAGTTCTCCTCCTACAGCTACAGCTACTACTATCTGAGCAATTCCAAGTTTGAGGGCAGCGACACCACTGCTGAGGAAGCTGCAAAGGCTCTGACTGCTGAGGAAATCACCACTGTGGAAGAACTGGACGCTGCCATTGCTGCCCTGAGCATCAACGAAGGCACCGAAGCTTCCAGCACAAAGTGCAAGGAATACGGCTACAACAGCATCAACTCCGCCTTTGCCCAGTGGGTTACCGCAGAAGAGCGCCAGGTCGGCGATCTGACCTATCTTCCCAATTCCGATACCGACATCACCGGCTATTACGTTGTTCTCTTCCAGGGTTCCAATGACAACACCTACACCCTGAAGAATGTCCGTCACATCCTGGTTGGTTTCGAGCATAACCATGTGGAAGGCGAAGAGCACGACCACGAGGAAATCACCTACACCGAGGAAGAAATCGCAGCTGCAAAGGCTGAGGCAGAAAGCATTCTGAATCAGTGGCAGTCCGGCGAGGCTACCGAGGATTCCTTCGCTGCTCTGGCCAACGAAAAGTCTGATGACGGTGATGGCACCACCGGCGGTCTGTACGAGAACGTCTACAAGGGCCAGATGGTGGAAGCATTCGAAAACTGGTGCTATGATGAGGCTCGCAAGGCCGGCGACACCGGCATCGTGCAGACGGAGTACGGCTTCCACGTGATGTACTTCGTGGGCAACAGTGAGACCACCTACCGTGATCATCTGATCACCAACCAGCTGCGTTCCGCTGATCTGGAAGCCTGGTACACCGGTCTGTGTGATGCTCTGGCAATCACCGAAGGCGATACCCGTTATATCGCAAAGGATATTGTTCTGAGCGCAGGCTAATTCCAAAATCATACAGAAATACCCCTCATGCGGTAAATCCGCATGAGGGGTTTGCTATTGTATCAAAGGGCTTCGCCCAGAATGGATTTGGTCGCGTAGGCATTGAGGCTCATGTCAGCAACATTGCCGGCCAGGTATTCATAGTAGGCCTGGGCACCGATCATAGCACCATTGTCGCCACAGAGGCTCAGAGGCGGCATATAGACCTCGGCTCCCAGCTTTTCGGCAGCAGCCATAATGTCTGCACGGATCCGGGAATTGGCCGCGACACCGCCGGCCACGGCGATTTTCCGATAGCCGGTCTGCTCTAAGGCCATCACGACTCTTGGAACCAGGGTATCGGAAACCGCAGCAGAGAAGGCAGCACAGAGACTGGGAATATCCAGTTCCTCCCCTACCTGCTCTGCATGGTGAATGAGATTCAGCGCAGCGGTTTTCAAACCGGAGAAACTCATATTATAAGGGTTCTCACCGGGCTTGCTTCTGGGTAAGCTGTACTTGGCCTCATCACCCTGTTTTGCAGCCTTGTCCAGAGCTGCGCCGCCAGGATAGGGCATACCCAGAACCCGGGCAACCTTATCAAAACATTCGCCCGCGGCATCATCCAGGGTGGTACCCAGGATGTTCATATCCGTGTAATCCTTGACCTCGATGATCATGGTATGACCGCCGGAAACCACCAGGCACAGAAACGGCGGTTTCAAATCGGGATAGGCGATATAGTTGGCGGCGATATGTCCGCGAATATGGTGGACCGGAATCAAAGGCTTATCCATAGCCATAGCAACTGCCTTGGCAAAGTTCACGCCAACCAGCACAGCGCCGATGAGGCCGGGGGCATAGGTCACGGCCACAGCGTCAATATCCTGGCGGGTTAGGCCCGTCTGGGCAAGGGCCTGGTCTGCCAGGCCGTAGATGGCTTCGATATGCTTACGGGAAGCAATCTCCGGCACAACGCCGCCGTAGATACGGTGCAGATCCACCTGGGAGGCAATACAGTCGCACAGTACTTCCCTGCCGTCTTTCACAATGGCAACAGCGGTTTCATCGCAGGAGGATTCTACTGCTAAAATATTCAAATTTCCCACTCCTTTCTTAGAATGAGAGCATCTTCTCTGGGATTGCGATAGTAGTTTTTACGCAGGCCAGTCTGCTGAAAGCCAAGCTTTTCGTAAAGGGCAATGGCAGGAGCATTGGAATCACGGACCTCCAGGGTCAGACAGTGGCTGTCCATGGTTTTCAGTCCCTCCACAAGGGCATTTACCAACGCTTCCGCAATACCCCGGCGGCGGAAATCGGGATGGACGGCGATGTTCATCATGTCTGTTTCTCCCATAACTGTCTGGGAGCCAACGTAACCGGCTACCCGGTCATTTTCCACCGCTACCAGCCAGTAGGAAAGCTTATTTTCCAGTTCCGAGGCAACGCTGCGTTCGCTCCAGGGGGCGGAAAAGCATAGCGTTTCCAGATGTGCAACCTGGGCAACATGGGCGGATGTCATTTTCGTTATCATCATTTTGCGTCGTACCAGCTCTTTCCGTATTTTGCTTCGGCGGTCAGAGGGACATTCAGCTGGGCAACCCCCTGCATTTCCCGGCTGACCAATTCTGCCACCTGGGGCGCAATGGCTTCGGGGCATTCCACGATCAGTTCGTCGTGGACCTGCAGCAGAAGCTGGGCTTCCGGGAAGTTTTCATTGAGCGCCTGCTCCACCCGGATCATGGCCAGCTTGATAATGTCTGCGGCGGTACCCTGGATGGGGGTATTCAGCGCGATCCGTTCGGCGCCGCTGCGAATGTTGAAATTGCTGGATTTCAGCTCCGGAATATACCGGCGGCGGCCATAGAGAGTTTCCGTATAACCGATTTCCCGGGCATCCTCTACAACCTTTTTCATGTAGGTGCGGACGCCACGGTAGTTGGTCAGATAATTGTCGATATAGGCTCTGGCTTCGTAGCGGCTGACACCGATGTCCTCCGCCAGGGAGAACTCGGAAATACCGTATACAATGCCGAAATTGACTGCCTTGGCATGGCGGCGCTGCAAAGAAGTTACTTCCTCCACGCTGACACCAAATACCTGGGCGGCGGTAGCTGTGTGGATGTCATTTCCGTCACAGAAAGCCTTCTGCATGACGCTGTCCTCGGCGATGTGGGCCAGGACACGAAGTTCGATCTGACTGTAGTCTGCGTCCACAAGGACACAGCCGGGCTTGGGCACAAACATTTTCCGAATCTCCGCACCCAAATCGGTACGGACGGGAATGTTCTGCAGGTTCGGCTCCGTGGAGGACAGACGACCGGTGGCAGTCACCAGGTTCTGGAAGGTGGTGCGGATGCGGCCATCGTCGCAGATGACCTTGAGCAAACCGTCAGCGTAGGTGGACTTCAGCTTTGTCAGCATCCGGTAGTCCATAATGGCAGGGATGATGGGGTGCTTATTTTTCAGCTTTTCCAGCACATCTGCATTGGTGGAGTAGCCGGTTTTGGTCTTTTTCACCGGGGGCAGACCTAGCTTGTCGAAGAGCAGTTCTCCCAGCTGTTTGGTGGAATTGATGTTGAATTTTTCCCCGGAGTAGGATAAAATCAAGGTTTCACAGTCGGCAATCCGCTGGGCCAACATTTCACCGAACTGTTCCAGCTGGGTTCGGTCAATGGAAATACCCCGCTTTTCCATGCGGTACAGGACACGGCACAGAGGTAACTCAATATCCGCATACAGCTTTGCCATGCCGTTCTTTTCCAGTTCCTCGGAAAGAACCGGGCGAAGCTGCCACAGAGCCTCGGCACAGGCAGCGGCATCCTCGTCGTCCACGGTGGTACCCAGGAAATTGGTTGCCAGTTTGGAAACGGGATAATCGGACTGGCTGGGGTTCAAATCGTAGGCAGCCAAAGCAGTATCAAAAATACATTCGCCGAATTCCATGCCCATATCGTCCATACGGTGGGACATGGCCTTGCTGTCGTGAAGAATCAAATCTTTGCCGGCAAGAGAAATTCCACCCATTTGCGCTTCCATGGGCGTCAGCACGCAGACACCCTTTTCCCAGGCAAGACCTATGCTGCCGTCCCCGGCAACATAGACTGCACAGGCTGTTACGTCAGAGGGCATAGTCTCACAGCGGCAGAGAGTTTCGCACTTCTTTTCCGGTTTGGGCATTTCCAGTTCCGCTCCCCGGAGGCCGTACTTATCAATCAAGCGGACGAACTCCAGTTTCTGGAACAGTTTATACAGTTCGGGACGGTTGTAGGGCTGGACAATGGCATCCTTCGGTTCAAAGTCCATAGGGGCTTCCGGGCGGATGGTGGCAAGGTCATAGGAAAGATAAGCATTTTCCTTGTCATTTACCAGCTTTTCCCGGAGCTTGGGGCGAATGGAAGGATCGTCAATGTTCTCATAGACCCCGTCCAGGCTGCCGAATTTGGCAAGGAGGTCCTTGGCGGTCTTGGGGCCAACACCGGCAACGCCGGGAATATTGTCGGAGGAATCGCCCATGAGGGCCTTCAAGTCGATCAGCTTCTTGGGTTCAAAGCCATATTCCTCTCGGAACAGTTCCTCGGTGTACAAGGTGGCCGTGGTCTGGCCGCCCTTGGAGATGACCAGCTTTACATGAACATTTTGGTCGGTCAGCTGGAGGCTGTCCCGGCCACCGGTGACGATGACGCACTCCCAATCATTGTTGGAGCAGATTTTACCCACAGTGCCGATCACATCGTCCGCTTCCCAACCCTGGCATTCGTAAATGGGAATGTTCATGGCCCGGAGAACGTCTTTCATCACCGGCATCTGCATGGCCAGTTCTTCCGGCATGCCATGGCGGTTGGCCTTGTAGCCGTCATATTTCAAATGCCGGAAGGTGGGACCGTGAAGGTCAAAGGCAACGCAGACCGCTTCCGGCTGCTCTTCCTTCTCCATTCGTTCCAGGATGTTCAGAAAGCCATAAATGGCATGGGTATAAAGCCCCTCCCGTGTGGTAAGGGGCTTGACACCAAAAAAGGCTCTGTTAATAACGCTGTTGCCGTCTAAAATCAGCAGCTTCATACTTTTCTCCACTTTGCGCCCTGGGGGGTATCGATGATTTCGATTCCACGGGCCTTCAGTTCGTCACGGATCCGGTCGGCTTCTGCCCAGTTCTTGGCCTTCTTGGCTTCGGTTCTGGCAGCAACCAGGGCATCGATCTCGGGATCGGCATTGGCGGCTTGTTCCTCAGCACGCTTCTTAGGCAGAGGCTCAGCAGGGGCGAGCAGATTCAAAGACAGAACCTTGTCAAAGTCAGCGAGCAGTGCCAGCTTGGTGGCATCATTACACTTGGCCTTCAGCACATCATAAAGGGCAGTGACAGCCACGGAGGTGTTCAGATCGCCCTGGAGGGCCTTGGCAAAGCGGTTCTGCAGGTTGGCAAAGGCTTCCGCGTCCACCTCACCCTCGTTCTTGAGGGTTGAAATCTTGGCGATCAGCTTCTCATAAGCAGCGGAAGCATTGTCCAGGTTCTCCCAGGTGAACACCAGATTCCGACGGTAATGGCTCTGGAGGCAGAACAGACGGTAAGCCATGGGGTCATAACCCTTGCTCTCCAACAGAGAAACGGTGAGGAATTCGCCCTTCGATTTGCTCATCTTACCGGTATCGTTATTCAGATGACGGACATGGAACCAGTAGTTGCACCACTTATGGCCCAGGTAGCTTTCAGACTGGGCAATTTCATTGGTGTGGTGAGGGAAGGCATTGTCGATGCCGCCGGCGTGGATATCCAGATCCTCACCAAGGTGTTTCATGGAGATGCAGGAACACTCGATGTGCCAGCCGGGATAGCCAACACCCCAAGGAGAATCCCACTTCAAAGCCTGGTCCTCAAACTTGGACTTGGTGAACCACAGAACGAAGTCGTTCTTGTTCTTCTTATTGGTGTCCTCTTCCACTCCCTCGCGAACACCTGTAGCCAGGTCTTCCTCGTCATGATCGTTGAAGACATAGTACTTTTCCAGCGTGGAGGTGTCGAAATAGACGTTGCCGCCGACGAAATAGGCCTTGCCGTCAGCCAGAAGCTTCTGGACCATTTCAATGTATTCGTCGATACAGTTGGTGGCAGGCTCGATGACATCAGGCTTCTTGATGTTCAGCTTGTCACAGTCTGCAAAGAACGCGTCAGTATAGTACCGGGCAATTTCCATAACGGACTTATTTTCCCGCTTGGCACCCTTGAGCATCTTATCCTCGCCGGTATCGGCATCGGAAGCCAGGTGGCCAACGTCGGTGATGTTCATAACCCGCTTGACATTGTAACCCTCATAGCGAAGTGCTTTCTCCAGCACGTCCTCCATAATATAGGTACGCAAATTGCCAATATGGGCAAAATGATAGACCGTAGGACCACAGGTGTACATCTTTACAATGTCGGGGCTGTTGGGAACAAACAGTTCTTTCTTGCGGGACAGAGAATTATACAGATACATATTGGTTTCCTCCATATGATATTTTTGTAACAAAAAACGCCTCTTATACCATTACGGCATAAGAGGCGGGTAAAACATACTCGCGGTTCCACTCTCATTTATCACTCAAAAAATCCACTCGCTCCCGGACGCACTTTCCCAGCTTCTCCCCTGCCCGGGCTTACAGCCAACGACCCCGACTCTCTGATGGTTTGAAGAAGGTACTCTTTCCGTTCAACGCGATATCCAATTCTATATTATTTTACCATTGGGTCATGGGTATTGTCAAGACCGGTTTTGCAATGGGATTGGGTAACCATATCAGAAACTGTTCCGTATTCAATGAAAAGGAATGAAGAATTTGTAAATTTTACACAAGTTCGACATGAATTGACAGCCTTTACCTTATTAAGAATTTCTTATCCTATTGACAACAGCCCTTATTTTTCGTTATAATAACGTTGAGAAAATTTATGAAAGGGAGGTAATGCTATGAATTACTCCTTCACCAAAAAACGCATTCTGACCATAATGCTGGTGACTGCCATGGTCATGACCATGCTCACCGGTTGCTTCGGTACAAAGGATCCGGCTCCTTCCGATGATACGCAAAACAATGTTCCCCCCGGACTGGTGGATGTGAAGCCTACTGAAGAATCTACCGAGCCCCCCGAAACCGAGCCTACCATTGACGGGAATTCTGCAACTGTCATCGCAGATCTGGTCAATGTACGCAGTTCACCCAGCTCTACAACCGGCAACACGGTTGGTCATCTGGAAAAGGGCACCGTTGTTCGCATCATTCGTACCGAAACTTCTCTCGGTGTCAAGTGGGCACTGACCGAAAGTGGTTGGGTCGCAGCAGAACATCTGGACTTCAATTATGAGCCCGAATTCAATGACACTTCGACTCCCGAAGCTACTGAACCCGATAACCAGTCCGGAACCGCCCCCGATGGTTCCATTAAGGGCGTTATCAATGCGGATCAGCTGTACATTCGTGACCAGGCAAGCAAGGAAGGTAAAGTTGTTGGCAGCTATAAAAACAGCGATGTTGTCACCATTACCGAAATTAAAAATGGCTGGGGTAAGACAAACAAGGGCTGGATCAGCATGGACTTTGTCACCACAACCGGCGGAACCGACACCAAACCCGAAAATACCGATAAGAATAATAACAAGACCGAAACACAAGGTACCGCAGCAAATATTAAGGGTATCGTTAATACTGCAGAGCTGAATATCCGTGAACAGCCTGATGTTAACAGCGACCGCGTCGGCGGCTATGTCTTTGGCAACCGTGTTATCATTACCGAAACCAAAGATGGATGGGGCAAGACCGATAAGGGCTGGATCAGCATGAATTACGTTTACCAGGACGGCACTAAGGGTGCCCATACCGCTAAGGGTATCGTAAGCGGCGACCAGGTTAATGTCCGCAGCGGTCCCGGTACCGATTATGACAAGGTTGGCAGCATGACCTACGGTCAGCGCGTAAACATTCTCGAACAGTTTAAATACGGCAATACCACCTGGGCCTGTACTGAAGATGGTTGGGTCTGTCTTGACTATGTTTATATTGACGGCCAGGCTGGCGAAGGTAGCGGCGCAGGACGTGTCACTGGTGACAATGTCAACCTGCGCAGTGGCCCCGGCACCGGATATGCAAGCAATGGAACCGTTAATACCGATGATACCGTTAAAGTTCTCGCCCAATTCACCATC
Source organism: Faecousia sp. (assembly GCA_045533345.1). GTDB lineage: Bacteria > Bacillota > Clostridia > Oscillospirales > Oscillospiraceae > Faecousia. The sequence goes on from JAZSHO010000102.1 coordinate 36,934, forward strand.
AATGGTGTGAAATGGGGCTGCACCGAACAAGGTTGGATCTGCATGGACTATGTGGATATGACCGGATTCGAAGGTTAATTAAACAGCATAACCGTAAACGCCTGGACTTCCTTAAGAAGTCCAGGCGTATTTTTATTCCGAAAATTTTTCGCGGAGAGCTGCAACGATTTTCATATTTGCTACATATTCTCCACGGGGTTTAACAAAATTACGTGATCCACGCTTTTCATCAGCATAACGCGGAATCAGCTGCAGATGAAAATGATTCATCGGGCCATCACACATGGTACAAAGATACACACTATCTGCAGAGTATACCTCTTTTATCGCACGCATTGCTTTCCGTGCAAAGGAATACACATCCCGACACAAATCATCCGGAAGTTCCATCATATCTTTGTAATGCTCTTTCGTTGTAATAATGGCATGTCCAGGGGAACGAGGATTGCTGATTAGCAGGCAAGAGAACAAACCATTGTCAAACAATAGCCGTTCAGAAGGGTCACCAAACACGCAATGATCATGAGAAGCATCAAAGCAGGTAGGGCATATACCCAAATCCACAAGATCACCAGCAGAAAAAATCAATGAAAACACCTCCAAGCAATACAATAAAAAACCTCCTACAAATGTAGGAGGTTTACGTTCGCGTTACCTATCTTCCCGGGCAGTCACCCGCCAAGTATTGTCGGCGTACATGAGCTTAACTTCTGTGTTCGGGATGGGGAGCGATGGGAGCGCCGCCAGTGGCGGATCAAGCGACCTGAGCGAGGGGCAGCGGTCGGCGAGAGACGATGGCGTTCATCGCCGAGGATATTCGCCGGGCACCGCAACAGGAAACAGGTGGACCGTCCACCGTTCCCATTCAAAAAAGAAAGAGCCAGGATTTCTCCTGACTCTCTGTGTTCGCGTTACCTATCTTCCCGGGCAGTCGCCCGCCAAGTATTGTCGGCGTACATGAGCTTAACTTCTGTGTTCGGGATGGGAACAGGTGGACCCTCATGACAATCAACACGAACTAT
>JAZSHO010000066.1:0-18491 GCA_045533345.1 Faecousia sp.
GTGGAATGCCGGGATCTGATCCTGGGCGGCGTGAAGATCGAATATGAAAAGGGTCTGCTGGGTCACAGCGATGCGGACGTACTGCTCCATGCGGTGTCCGATGCGCTGCTGGGTGCCGCGGGACTGGGAGACATCGGCCGCAATTTTCCCGACACCCATCCTCAGTACAAGGGCGCGGATTCACTAGAGCTGCTGGAAATTGGGGCGAAAAAGGTTAAGGCGGAGGGTTACCGGGTCAGCAATATCGATGTGCCCATGATCGCCCAGCGTCCCAAGCTGAAGGACCACATCCCCCAGATGGTGAAAAACATCGCCAACGCGGTGGGCATCGCCGAAACCAGAGTGAACGTAAAGGCCACCACGGAAGAAAAACTGGGCTTCACCGGCGAGGGGCTGGGTATGTCCTGCCACGCCGTATGCTTGTTGGAGGAATAAATGGTTAAGGCGGCCTTTTTTGATATTGACGGCACGCTGCTTTCCCATAAAACTTTGCAGGTAACCCAAGCTACCATTGACGCGGTGAAACAGCTGCGCCAGGCGGGAATTCTCTGCGTGGTTGCCACGGGACGGCACCGGACAGAACTGGAAAAGCTGCCCCTGGACGACCTGGAATTTGACGGGTATCTGACGCTGAACGGCCAGTTGCTGCTGGACGGCAGCAAAAATGCCCGATATGGGGTGCCGATTACAGGCTCGGCCAAAGAATTGCTGCTTTCTTTGTTCCGGAATCATACCCTGCCGGTGCTGCTGCTGGAACAGGACCGCATTTATCTGAATTATGTGGATGACTTGGTGGAAAAGGCCCAGGCGGCCATTTCCACATCCATACCGGAAGTGCGTGCCTATTCCGGAGCGGAGCTTTACCAGGCATGCCTGTATCTGCCGGAGGGAGGGCATCCTTGTTTGGAAGTACTGCAGGAGCAGTGCGTTGTGACCTGGTGGCATTCCAGCGGCGTGGACATCGTAGCCAAGGGCGGCGGCAAGGTGGCGGGAATCCAGCGGTATCTGGAGGAAAACGGTATTGCCAGAGAGGAAATCATCGCCTTTGGCGACGGACACAATGACCTGGAGATGCTGAAATTCGCCGGAATCGGCGTGGCTATGGGCAATGCGACCGAAGAAGTAAAACAAGCGGCGAATTATGTGACCGCTTCCGTTGATGAGGACGGCGTGGTGAAAGCATTGGAATATTTTGGATTGCTGTGAAGAAAGGGACTGTTGTATTGTTTTGCAACAGTCCCCTGATTTTTTAAAAGGACACGTTCTAAGAACGCAAAGGCCCCCTGGAGGGACCGATGATCACACGATTGAAAAGTTTGTTGCAATCCGTTTTTATCGGGTCCTTATCCGCAAAACCGCACCCTTTCGACTTCCCGGACATAGATTGTGCCGGGAGGTTTTGCTTTATGAAATTCTATTATCTTACCTTTCGGTCTGTGACCTATGCCCAGCGGGGGGAGAAGGTGCTGAATGGTGCCAACATCCGCTGCACCTTGATGCGGACACCCAAATGGATGGAGGAACAGGGCTGCGGCTATTGCCTGCGGCTGTGGACCTCCGATGCAACACCGGCGGTGGAGCGGCTGCGGGAAAGCCGGGTGCCTATGCGGAAAATTTACGCCCAGCGCAGCGACGGGCAGCTGGAGGAAGTGACAGTATGATCTATCTGGACAACGGGGCCACTTCCTTTCGGAAGCCGCCCCAGGTGTACCGGGCGGTGGAGACGGCCATGCGCACCTGCGCCAACCCCGGCCGTGGGGGGTATGGAGCAGCCATGGAAGCCTCCCGGCAGGTTTTTGCCTGTCGGGAAGCCGCCGGGGAGCTGTTCCACTGTATGCCGGAGCAGGTGGTACTGACAAGCAACTGCACCCACGGGTTGAACATTGCCATCCGAAGCATCGTCAAACCGGGGGCAAGGGCGGTGGTGTCCGGCTTTGAGCATAATGCGGTCACCCGGCCTCTCCATGCCCTGGGTGCGAAAATCGCCGTGGCGGGACGGAAACTGTTTGACTGGGAGGATACCCTGGAGGCCTTTTACCGGGCGCTGAAAAATGGGGCGGATGCGGCGGTGTTCACCCACGTTTCCAATGTATTCGGCTATATTCTGCCGGTGGAGGAATTGGCTGCCCTGTGCCGAAAACAGGGTGTACCTTTTATCCTCGACGCTGCCCAGTCTGCAGGCGTCTTGCCGGTGGATCTGGAGGCCCTGGGTGCGGACTTCATTGCCATGCCAGGACACAAAGGCCTTCTGGGTCCCCAGGGTACGGGACTCTTGCTGTGTAAGGGGAATGCCCAGCCGCTGCTCTATGGGGGAACCGGAAGCGCGTCAAAGCAGCAGGAAATGCCGGACTTTTTACCGGACCGGCTGGAAGCCGGGACCCTCAATGTACCGGGATATGCGGGATTGACGGAGGGAATCCGCTACATCCTGCGAACGGGAACGGATGCCATTTTCCGCCGGGAGCATAGTCAGCTGGAACGGGTTGCGGCGGGACTGAAAAAGCGGGGAATGGAGGTTTTCGCCGGTCCCCACCAGGGGGGAACGGTATCCTTTTTGCCGGGGCTGGACTGCGAAGAAGCGGCAAAAATCCTGGCAAAGCAAAGCATTGCTGTCCGGGCGGGCCTGCACTGCGCGCCCTTTGCCCACGAAAGCGCCGGAACGCTGGAAACGGGAACGGTCCGGGTCAGCTTCGGAATCGATGCGAATACGGCCCAAACAGAGGCCCTTCTTCGGGCAGTGTCAAAACTACCGCCTTTCAAAGCCTGATTTTTTTACAGAATATCTATTGCCATCGGCGCGCAAATCCGCTATAATGGAACGGATAATAGGTAAGTATACCATAGCGTACTATGCGCTTCGGAACAGTTGACATAAAAGAGGGAACGTCATGGAAGGTATTCAAGAATTGATGCAGCAGCTGGCCAAAATGCAGTGGTCGGATTATCTGGATATTGCTGTGGTGGCAATCCTTATTTATAAGGTTCTGCCTCTGATTAAGACCCCCAATACCATGCGCATTGCCCGTGCGGTGATTGGCGTGCTGATCATTGCCTGGGTCACAGAGTGGGCCCATCTGTATACCCTCAGCTGGATCTTGAACCAGTTCCTGGCTGTTGGTCTGCTGGCTTTTGTCATCCTGTTCCAGCCGGAGCTGCGGCGGATGCTGGACCGGTTGGGCAGCGTGAAGCTGCGCAGCTTCTTTGGCATCACCAAGCCCGTGCAGGAAATGGAGACGGTCATCTCCCAGACTGTCATGGCCTGTGAGGTTATGAGTCGGGAGCGGATCGGTGCGCTGATCGTCTTTGCCCGGGAGCAGCGGCTGGAGGAATATTTCAAGACCGGCACCCAGATCGATGGCCAGGTTTCCGAGCAGCTGATCCGGAATATCTTCTTCCCCAAGGCATCTTTGCACGATGGCGCCATGATCATCCGGGACAGCCGGGTGGCTGCCGCAGGCTGCGTGCTGCCTCTGTCCGACAGCAACCGCCTCAGCGCGGACCTTGGTACCCGGCACCGGGCAGGCGTCGGCATGAGTGAAGCTTCCGATGCGGTGGTGGTCATCGTTTCCGAGGAAACCGGCACCATCTCTGTGGCTGTGGGCGGCATGCTGAAACGGCATCTGGCGCCCCAGACCCTGGAGCGGCTGCTGAACAATGAACTGTGCCCCAAGGAAGGCACCACCGATGAACAGAACCTGGCGCTGCGGCTGAAGGAAAAACTGACCAAAAAGGAAAAGGAGGCGGACAGCTATGAAAAGTAAACTCACCTCTATGTTGCTGTCTGTTGCCATTGCCTTCGGTCTTTGGATGTATGTCATCACCTCGGTCAGCCCCGGCTCCGAGGAAACCTACTACAACATTCCCGTGGTGATGGACGGAGAAGCTCTGCTGGCAGAGCGGAATCTGATGATCACCGACACCTCCGGTTCCAGTGCCACGCTGAAGCTTTCCGGCAACCGTTCCGATCTGTATAAGCTGAACCGGGAAAACATCACCCTGAAAGCCAATCTTTCCGGCATTCTGGAAGAGGGAACCCATTCTGTTGGCTATGCCATCTCCTACCCCGGCGATGTGGCCCAGAATGCCTTTGAGGTCCTGTCCCAGAGCCCCAAGTATATCCTCGTCACTGTGGAAAAACGGGTGACCAAGCCGGTTCCCGTGGAAGTCAAGTGGATCGGCTCCACCCCCGAGGGCTTTATGTCCGACCGGGAAAACAGAGTGCTGGACTATGCCGATATTACGGTCAGCGGTCCCGCATCTGTGGCGGATCTGATCGAAAAGGCAGTTATCGAGGTGGATCTGACGGAACAGAAGGAATCCATCAGCCAGAGCTACCGCTATACCCTGTGTGACGGGGAGGGCAATCCTGTGGATGCCCAGCAGATCACCACCAACGTGGAAGAAGTCCGTCTGGATGTGAAGATCCAGCGGGTGAAGGAAGTGCAGCTTCAGGTCGACGTGATCTATGGCGGCGGCGCCAGCGCGGACAATACCCGCATTGCCCTCAGCACAGAAACCATCCGTCTTTCCGGCGGCGAGGCTGTGCTGGAGGAACTGGGTGATGTCATCGTTCTGGGTAAAATCAATCTGGCGGAAATTGCCAAGTCCCAGACCCTCACCTTCCCCATCAATCTGCCGGAGGGCGTTACCAATCTGACCGGTGTGACGGAGGTGAACGCGGACATTACCCTCCAGGGCCTCAGCACCCGGGAGTTCACCATTGAAGACATCCAGATGATCAATGTCCCCGAGGGAATGGATGCGGAACTGATCACCGAAAAACTCCAGGTCATCGTTCGCGGCCCCACAGGAGAGGTCGTGAATCTGACGGAAGAAGCCATTTCCGTGGTGGTTGATCTGACCGGTGCGGAAGCGGATACTTCCACGTTCAAAGCGACCATTGTGTTTACGGAGAACTTCCCCTCTGTGGGAGCCATGGGCACCTATTCCGTGTCCGTCATCGTGAAGGCGAAGTAAGGAGCGCTCTTATGGAACAAGTGGTTCGTGTGAAACAGACCCATGAGGACGGCACTGCTACGGTGTTCGTCATCCGGGAAAGCGCCTGCTCCGGTGACTGCCACAAATGCTCCGGCTGCGGCGCGGCGAAGGAAACCATTCTGCTGACAGCGGACAATCCCATCGGCGCCAAGACCGGGGACCTGGTGAAGGTCCATTCCGAAACAGCCCCGGTGCTGAAAGCTGCTGCGGTGCTGTATATGCTGCCGCTGGTGCTGTTCTTCTCCGGCTATGCATTGGCTGCGGCGCTGGGGATTTCCGGCGGTGTGGGCGGAGGCCTGGCCTTTGTGCTGAGCATTGCACTCATCGTCCTCTATGACCGCAAAATGCAGAAAAAAGATAAAACCATTTATACAATTACGGGTTACGCGGGGGATTCCCTGAAGCGGGCTCAGGAAAAAGGGGATCATGACCTTGGTTAAAAGTATGACCGGCTACGGCCGGGCCGTGGAAACGGTAAACGGCCGGGAATTTACTGTGGAGCTGCGCTCCGTCAACAACCGTTACTTAGACTGCACCGTGAAGCTGCCCCGGATGCTGTCCTTCGCCGAGGACACCGTCAAGCAGGCGGTGAAAAAGTCTATTTCCCGTGGCAAGGTGGATGTGTTTATCACCGTCCGCTCCGAAGCTGCCACCGATGTGAAGGTGAGCCTCAATGCCGCCATGGTGGAAGGCTATCTGGCTGCCATGAAGGAAATGGTGGATACTTACGGTGTCAAGGACGACATCAGCGTATCCCTGCTGTCCCGGATGAATGAAGTATTCACCGTGGAGAAGCCCCAGGTGGACGAAGAGCAGCTGCTTTCCGACCTGATGGGCGTTGTGAACCAGGCCCTGACCAATTACGATGCCATGCGGGCCGCCGAAGGCAAGGCTCTGGAAAATGACCTGCGCAGCCGGGGCAATACCATTCTGGAGCTGGTTTCCCAGGTGGAAGAGGGCAACGGCCAGACGGTCATCGCTTACCGGACCCGCCTGTACAACAAGCTGCAGGAAGTGCTGGCCAGCACCACCATCGACGAAAGCCGCATTCTGACGGAGGCTGCCATCTTCGCCGACAAGGTTGCCGTGGACGAAGAGACCGTCCGCCTGCGCAGCCATCTGGAGCAGATGAACAATATGCTCACCACCGGCGGCGCTATCGGCAGGAAGCTGGACTTCCTGCTGCAGGAAATGAACCGGGAATCCAACACCATCGGCTCCAAGTGTACCGATGTGAAGCTGGCCCGGATCGTGGAGGACATCAAGGCGGAGCTGGAGAAGATCCGGGAACAGACCCAGAATATCGAATGAAAAATATGTCATCGCGAACCAGCGCGCACGCTGGTTTGGCGATCCCCCGGACATTCCGGAAATCTTAGGGGATTGCCACGTCGCCTCCGTTGGAGGCTCCTCGCAATGACAGGTTGAGATTGAACAGGGTGAAATTATGAAACTGATCAACATAGGTTTTGGCAGCATGGTGGCAGCCAATCGCTTGCTTGCCATCGTTGCGCCGGATTCTGCCCCCATTAAGCGCGTGATCCAGGAGGCCCGGGATCGGGGTATGCTGATCGACGCCTCCTATGGCCGCAAGACCAAAGCGGTGATTCTGATGGATACGGACCATGTGATCCTGTCCGCTATCCCCACGGAAACCATTTCCGCCCGGTGGATGGACAAGGAGCAAGAACCTTATGAGGAGGAAGAGAATGGGTAAGCTCATCGTAATTTCCGGCGCCTCCGGTGTTGGAAAAGGCACGGTTCTGGGTAAAATGATGGAAAAGCGCAATGATCTGTCCTTTTCCGTTTCCGCTACCACCCGGGACCCCCGTCCCAAGGAAGTGGACGGTGTCCACTATTACTTTGTTACCAAGGCAAAGTTCGAGGAAATGATCGCAAACCGTGAATTCCTGGAATACGATGCCCACAATAAAAACTACTATGGAACCCCCCGCCGGCAGGCGGAAGAGAAGATGGCCAATGGCCACGTGCTGCTGGATATCGAACCCAAAGGCGCCAGGCAGGTGAAAGACGCTGCTCCCGAAGCGGTGCTGATCTTCATCATGCCCCCCTCTGTGGAGGAATTGGAGCGTCGGCTCCGGGGCCGGGGCGATACCCCGGAGGATCAGATCCTCATCCGCATGGACCGGGCCAACTGGGAAATGGACCAGCGGAGCTGGTATGACTACATTGTGGTCAATGACGACGCGCAGCGCTGCGCCGACGAGATTTTGAATATCATTTCCAATCTGGAATAAGAAATATTGGAGGACTTTATTATGCTTTACCCCCCTGTTGCTGATTTGCTGAAGAATGTGGACAGCCGTTACCTGCTGGTGAACGTGGTGGCACACCGAGCCCGCCAGATCGCCGCTGAGGCGGAGGCTTTCCAGGAAGAACTGCCCGAGAAGCCCGTTACCCTGGCCATCCGGGAAGTGGCTGCCGGTGAACTGTCCGGCTCCGTGAAGGAAGAGTACAAGAACTAAAAGAAAAAGCGTGTCATTCCGAGCCAGTGCGCACACTGGTGTGGGAATCCCCTACGGTTTCTGGCCAGACTGGTATACCGGGGGATTGCTACGTCGCCCCTGTGGGGCGCCTCGCAATGACAGCAAAATCTTGAGGAGGAGGGGCTTTTATGATCGCAAAAATCGCGGTTTCCGCGGCGAATTTCGCCATCGACAAGCCCTATTCCTACCGCATCCCGGAGGGGATGACGCTGCTGCCCGGTCAGCGGGTGCAGCTGCCCTTTGGCCGTGGCAATACCCGGTGCGAGGGCGTCGTCCTGTCGGTGGAAGCCGGGGACGAAAGCAAACTGAAAGCGGTGGAACGGTGTCTGGATGAGACCCCCATTTTAACGGAGCGTCAGCTGCGGCTGGCGGCTTTTCTGCGGGAGCGGTATTTCTGCACTTTCTACGATGCCATTCGGGCCATGCTGCCGGCGGGACTGTGGTTTCAGTCCAAAGAGAGTTTCTCTCTGACGGAGGACCGCAGCTGGCAGGAGAAGGAAATCCGCAAGGCAGGTGCTATGGAAATCCTGCGGCATCTGGAAACCTTAGGGGGACAGACCGATGAAACCGGTTTGAAGGCCCTGGGACTGGAAGAAGCAGCTCTGCAGGATGCCCTGGCTTATCTGGTGCGGAAAAAGTGGCTCACCGCAAAAACTGACTTTCTGCGCCGTTTGGGTGACAGAACGGAACGGATCGCAACCCTGGCCGCCTCTCCCGAGGAAGCCATGGAGTACGCCTCCCACCGACCAAAATCCGCAGCCATGCAGCGAAGCGTATTGGAACTGCTGTGCAGCGTAGGCAGTGTGGCGGTGAAAGAACTGTGCTACTTTACCGGCGCTTCCATGCCTACCATCAACCGGCTGGAAAAGCTGGGCTACATCACCCTGTCCGAGCGGCCTGTGCTGCGTTGCCGGGAGATCAAACCGGCCAAGCTGGATGGCCCCCTGGTGCTGAATGAGGACCAGCAAAGCTGTTTTGATGGTCTTTCCCGGCAGATGGAGGAAGATAATCCCGGGGTGGCGCTGCTGTACGGTGTTACCGGTTCGGGCAAAACCTCCGTTTATATCAAACTGATTCAACGCTGCCTGGAGCAGGGAAAAGCTGCCATGCTGCTGGTGCCGGAAATCGCCTTGACTCCCCAATTGCTGGGGCTTCTGGCTGCCTACTTTGGCGACCAGGTGGCGGTGCTCCACAGCAGCCTCTCTGCCGGAGAACGCTATGACCAGTGGAAGCGGGTCCGGTCCGGAGAAGCGAAAGTGGTGGTGGGAACCCGAAGCGCGGTGTTCGCACCCTGTGAGAATCCCGGCCTTATCATTCTGGATGAGGAACAGGAGCATTCCTACAAATCCGAAAACAATCCCCGGTACTCTGCCAAAGAGGTTGCCATCTGGCGGGGGGCGAAGGAGCATGCCCTGGTGCTGCTGGGTTCTGCCACCCCTTCCATCGAAAGCATGTACCGGGCCAAAAGCGGTGCTTACCGCTTGTATACCCTAAAAGAACGGTTCGGCGGACGCCCCCTTCCCAAAGTGGACATTGTGGACATGCGGGAGGAACTGAAGTTCGGCAACGACCTGTCCTTGAGCGTGCCCCTGCGGCAGGCACTGATGGAGACCCGCGACGCAGGAAAGCAGACCATCTTGCTGCTGAATCGCCGGGGCAATTCCCGGGCGCTGGTTTGCGTGGACTGCCGGGAAACACCCGAGTGTCCCCGGTGCAGCATTCGCTTGACCTATCACAGCGCCAATAATCGGCTGATGTGCCACTACTGCGGCCATTCCCAGCCCACCCCCCAACGGTGTCCTTCCTGCGGCGGTCCCTTGAAGACCATCGGCACCGGCACCCAGAAGGTCCAGGAGGAACTGAATTTCCTGTTCCCGGAGATGGAAGTGGCCCGGATGGACGCGGATACCGTCAGCGCTGTGAACACCCACGAAAAAATTCTGGACCGTTTCCAGCAGGAGAAAATCCCCGTGCTCATCGGCACCCAGATGGTTGCCAAGGGCTTAAATTTGCCGGATGTGACGCTGGTTGGCGTACTGGATGCGGACTTGAGCCTCTACACCGGCGGTTACCGGGCAGGGGAGACTACCTTTAACATGCTGACCCAGGTGGTGGGTCGGGCCGGCCGGGGCGATACTCCCGGACAGGCTATGATTCAGACCCTGGTCCCCGAACACCAGGTGATTCGCCTGGCGGCCAAGCAGGATTACGACGGTTTTTATGAACTGGAATCCCGTCTGCGGCAGGTCCAGGAAGCGCCGCCCTTCGGCGACGTTGCCTGCGTTACCTTCCTGGGACAGGAGGAAACGGCGGTGCTGCGAGGTGCGGCAAAATTCCGGGACAGCTTGAATGCCTGCTTGAAGCAGGAACCTTACAACCGGGAGCATTGCACGGTGCTGGGGCCTGCCCCCTGTGCCGTCGCCAAAATCAACTACAATTTCCGTTACCGGCTGACCCTTCGGTGCCGCATGACGCGGCAGCTTCGTCTGCTCCTTGCCCACCTCCTGCGGGAATTCAGCAAGGACAAGCAGAACCGGGGCGTTACGGCCTTTGTCGATGTGAACGGATTTGAATAAAGAGAGGTCATTACTATGGGACTGCGTAAAATTCTGACCGATAAGGACCCCGCTCTGCATAAGGTTTGCAGACCAGTGGAAAAATTTGACAAGAAGCTGCACAATCTGCTGGACGATATGGCCGAAACTCTGGCGGAAGCCCAGGGCGTTGGTCTGGCGGCTCCCCAGATCGGAATCTTACGCCGGGTGGTCATTGTGGACACCGGCGAGGAAATTCTGGAACTGGTGAACCCCACCATGCTGGAAACCGACGGCGAGCAGGTTGGCCCCGAGGGCTGTCTCAGCGTTCCCGGAAAGTACGGCCTGGTGAAGCGGCCTTACTATGCCAAGGTTCGTGCCCAGGACCGTTTCGGTGACTGGTACGAGGTGGAGGGCGAAGAACTGATCGGCCGCTGCTTCTGCCACGAACTGGACCATCTGGACGGCATCGTTTACACCGAGGTCATGGAGCGCTTCCTCAGCGAGGAAGAACTGATGGCCGACGACGAGGACGAATAAAACCGTCCGACATTTATCTCCCTTGGAGGAAAATCCATGCGTGTTGTATTTATGGGAACGCCGGATATTGCGGCGACCTGTCTGAAAAAGATCCTGGCCGACGGCTTTGAGGTAGTGGGCGTTTACACTCAGCCGGACCGCCCCAAGGGCCGGGGTATGAAACTGGTGGCTTCCCCCGTAAAGGAAGTGGCCCTGGCACACAATATTCCCGTATTCCAGCCGGAACACTTCCGGGAGGATGAAACGGTTCAGCAGCTGGCGGAACTGAAACCCGATATCTGCGCGGTAGTAGCCTATGGACGGATCCTGCCTCAGCGGGTACTGGACATTCCTACCTGCGGCTGTGTCAATATCCATGCCAGCCTTCTTCCCCAGTACCGGGGCAGCGCTCCCTACCAGTGGGCAGTGCTGGATGGTTTGAAGGAGACCGGTGTATCTGCCCAGCATATGGTATGGGAAATGGATGCCGGTGATGTGATCGATGTGGAGAAGACCGCCATCGGCGAAAACGAAACTGCCGGTGAGGTGCTGGACCGGCTGGCGGTGCTGGGTGCCAATCTTTTGAGCCGGGTGCTGACCCGGGCCAAGTGCGGCGACAAATGCTGCGGCTGCCCCCAGGATCCCGACTGTGTTACCTTTGCTCCCATGCTGGATAAGACCATGTGCCCAATCGACTGGAACAAAACCGCCCAGCAGGTTCACAACCAGGTCCGGGGTCTGCATCCCTGGCCTGTGGCCACCATGGAACTTCAGGGCAAGAAATTCAAGGTCCATGAGACCCGTGTGGTGGAAGGTTCTGGTGCGCCCGGTGAAATTCTGGGTCTGACCAAGACCGGACTTCGCATCGCCTGTGCTGAGGGCGCGGTGGAAATCCGCAGCCTCCAGGCTGAGGGCGGCAAGCGCATGGCGGCTCCCGATTACTTCCGGGGCCATCCCTTGAACGGATGAGCGCCAGAGAAACAGCGCTGAATGCGCTGATGGCATGCCGTAAGGACGGCGCCTGGTCCAACGCGGTATTGAAAGAGTATATCGCCCGGGACCGGCTGGATGCCCGGGACGCGGGACTGGCCACCCGGCTGGTTTACGGCGTGACCCAAAACCGGGGCAAGCTGGACTTTTACCTGAAGCAGCTGCTGAAAGGCAAACTGAAGGACCTGCACCCGTTGGTCCGGGACATCCTGCATCTGGGCCTTTACCAGCTGTACGAGATGGACAAGATTCCGGAAAGCGCCGCGGTGAATGAATCCGTGACCCTTGCGAAGAAATATAACAAAAACCCCAAGGCTGCCTCCCTGGTCAATGGCGTGCTGCGTAACGCTGCCCGGTCCAAAGGCACCCTGGAGGAACCCAAGTCCTACGCGGACAAATACAGCCATCCCGACGAACTGATTGCCCTGCTGAAAGGGAACCTGCCTAAGGGGATGCTGGAGCCTATGCTCATTGCCAATAACGCGGCCCCCCAGACTGTGGTCCAGGTAAATACTGTGAAAACCACCACCGGGGAGCTTGCGAAAACGTTGGAAGCCCATGGCGTTACCGCCCGGCCCCATGGCTGGATGGAAAACTGTCTGGTGCTGGACCGCACCGGAAACCTGGAACAGCTTCCCGCCTTCCGGGAGGGTCTGTTCTATGTCCAGGACCCGGCATCCAAGCTCAGCGTCCTTTGCGCCAAGCTGCAAAAAGATGCCAAGGTGCTGGACTGCTGCGCCGCCCCCGGGGGCAAAAGCTTTGCCGCGGCCATTTCTATGGACGGCACCGGAGAAATCACCTCCTGCGATGTCCATGCCCATAAAACCGGACTCATCGCCAACGGCGCGGCCCGGCTGGGTTTTGACAATATCACCGCAAAGCAGCAGGATGCCACGGTGTTTGTACCGGAATGGGAAAATGCCATGGATGCGGTCCTGTGCGATGTGCCTTGCTCCGGTTTGGGCATCATCCGGAAAAAGCCCGACATCCGCTATAAGGATTTGTCCGAAATGGCGGCGCTGCCGGAACTGCAGCTGAGAATTCTCAGCAACCAGGCCCGGTATGTCAAGCCCGGCGGCACCCTCCTTTACTCCACCTGCACCGTGCTGCGGCGGGAGAATGAGGATGTGGTGAAGGCGTTTTTGGATGCCAACGCTGATTTTTACTTAGAACCTCTGGATTTGCCGGAGGTGTTCCCGAAAAACGAAAGCGGAATGCTGACCTTGATTCCCGGTCAGTTTGATACCGACGGCTTCTTTATCTGCCGTCTGCGGAGGAAAGCATGAATCTGAAATCTCTGACCCAGCCGGAGTTGGCTGACATCTTAAAAGCGCTGGGCCAGCCGAAGTTTCGTGCCAAGCAGGTCTTCACCTGGCTCCATAAGGGCGTTCGGTCTTACGATGAAATGACCAACCTGCCCAAAGCCCTCCGGGATACCCTGGCAGAGCATTACCCCATCCAGGCACCCAAGGTGGTGCGCAAGCAGGAATCCAAGAAAGATGGCACCATCAAATATCTGTGGGAACTGTCTGACGGCAACTGCGTGGAAACGGTGCTGATGCGCTACCACTACGGAAACACCGTCTGCATCTCCACGGAGGTGGGCTGCCGCATGGGCTGCGCCTTCTGTGCCTCCACTATCGGCGGTCTGGTAAGAAGACTGGAACCCTTTGAAATGCTGGATGAGGTGCTGTTCACTCAAATCGACTCCGGCCTGCCTATTTCCCATATCGTGCTGATGGGCATCGGCGAGCCTCTGGACAATATGGAAAATGTCCTGCGGTTCCTGGAACTGGTGAACAGCGAGGACGGCATGAACATTTCCATGCGGCACATCAGTTTGTCCACCTGCGGTCTGGTACCGAAGATCGACGAACTGGCCCAGAAGAAGCTGCAGATCAGCCTGGCCATTTCGCTGCACGGTCCCAACAATGAAATCCGCGGCAAGACCATGCCCGTGAACAAGGCGTACCCTATTGAAGAACTGATCGAAGCCTGCCGCCGGTATTACTCGGCCACTTCCCGCCGGATCCATTTTGAGTATGCCATGATCGACGGAGTCAACGACTCCGAGGAAAATGCAAAAGAACTGCTCCGGCTGCTAAAGGGCCTGCCTGCCCACGTGAACATGATTCCGCTGAACCACGTGGAGGAAAGTCCTCTGAAACCCAGCAGCAAAGCTGCCGTGGCCAGGTTCCAGAAGATTCTGGAGGACGGCGGTATTACCGCCACGGTCCGCAGAACCCTGGGCGGCGACATCGACGCCTCCTGCGGTCAGCTTAGAAGGAAGTACAATAAAGAAAAAGGTTAAATAGAAGTATGTCATTGCGAGCCAGTGCGAACACTGGCGTGGCAATCCCCCGGACATTCCCGGAATCCGCAGGGGATCGCCACGGTCGCTTTGCTCCCTAGCGATGACAGCATAGTATTTTTAGAGAAAAAGAGGTGTAAAGCCTATGCAAAGCTGGGGACTGACCGATCCCGGTTGCGTCCGGAAACAGAATCAGGACGCCTATCAAATTGAACAGCTTGACCGCAATACGCTGCTGTGCGTGGTTTGCGATGGCATGGGCGGCGCCAAATCCGGAAACATTGCCAGCACCCTGGCCATTGATGTTTTCGTTCAGGAAGTAAAACGCAGCTGGAAAAGCACTCTGGACCAGGCCAAAATCGACCAGATCCTCCAGAGTGCCGCGAAGCTGGCCAACTTTACCGTTTTCGACCAGGCAGCCCAGTTCGAGGAATTCGACGGCATGGGCACCACCCTGGTTGCGGCCCTCATCAAGGGCAAAAAGGTCACCATCATCAATGTGGGTGACAGCCGCGCCTATGGCATCGACAAGGGCGGTATTCACCAGATCACCAAGGACCACTCCCTGGTGCAGATGATGGTGGAACGGGGAGATCTGAAGCCGGAACTGGCAAAGACCTATCCAGGAAAGAACTTCATTACCCGTGCCATCGGTACGGAAACCTTTGTTATGAGTGATATGTACCATCTGAACGCAGCCAAGGGGGATTACCTGCTGCTGTGCAGTGATGGATTAAGCAATATGATGGACGATCAGGAGATCTTGTTCGAGGTTGTCCATGGCGTCAACAAACAGCACTGCTGTAAGCGGCTTTTGGATATCGCCAAAAACCGCGGGGCGCCGGACAATGTCACCAGCGTTCTTGTTTTGATTTGAAAGGAGCACCTTCTTTGAATATCGATCAATATATTGGACGGCTGCTGGATGACCGGTACGAGATCCTGGAGGTAATCGGTACCGGCGGCATGGCCGTTGTATATAAAGCCCGCTGCCACAGGCTAAACCGGTTGGTAGCCATCAAAATCTTAAAAGATGAATATGCCCAGGACGAAGAATTCCGCCGCCGCTTCCATGCGGAGGGCGAAGCGGTTGCCATGCTCAGCAACCCCAACATCGTCCAGGTTTACGACGTTTCTTCCACAGAAAATGCCAACTTTATCGTCATGGAGCTGATCGACGGCATTTCCCTGAAGCAGTACATGGAGAAGAAGGGGGTCCTGAACTGGAAGGAAACCTTGCACTTTGCCATGCAGATCGCCAAAGGCTTGGAGCATGCTCACAGCCGGGGCATCGTCCACCGGGACATCAAGCCCCATAATGTGATGGTGCTGAAAAACGGCTCCGTCAAGGTCATGGACTTCGGCATTGCCCGGGTCATGAACAAGAGCAATACGCTCACCAAGGAAGCCCTGGGCAGCGTGCACTACATTTCCCCGGAGCAGGCCAAGGGCGGCTATACCGATAACCGCAGCGACATTTACTCTCTGAGCGTTGTCATGTATGAGATGATGACCGGCCGGCCTCCCTACGATGGAGAATCCGCTGTGGCGGTGGCCATCCAGCACATCAACGGCGGTGCACCTATGCCCTCCACGTTGAATCCCAATATTCCCGGTGGCCTGGAGCAGATCATCATGAAGGGCATGGCCCTGGATGTGAAGGACCGCTATACTTCCGCAACGGAAATGCTGCTGGATATGGAGGAATTCCGGAAGAATCCGGCTATCCTCTTTGGATACACCTATAAAACACCCATGAACGATGCCACACGGCCCATTACCGTGATGCATGCACCCCCCAGAACCACTGCCGAGCGGGTGGTTCAGAACAAAACCGGCGTGAAGCCTCAGCCCCGGGTCACCAGCGACAGTGTCCGGATGCGGCAGGTGACACCCCCTCCCGCAGCACCGGTGACACCGCCCCAAAAGCGGACAACCGGCAGTGTCACGGTTTCCCCCGGCACCGCCAACCGGTCTGAGATCCTGCGCAAAGCGCAGCAGCGCCGGATGGAAGCGGAGGAACAGAAACGGGAGGATGAGCGGAACCGTGTGGCTACCATTGCGGTGGTGGTTTGCAGCGCCGTGGCGGTGATTGCTATTATCGTGTTCCTGGTTGCGCTGTTCAACGGCGCGCTGCTGAACCAGGAGAAGGAACTGGTGGAGGTGCCTTTCCTGCTGGGTAAGGTCTACACCGATGAGATCCAGGCGGAAAATCTTGGATTGAAATTTGTCATGCGGCCCCAGGAGTATTCCGAGGATTACGAAAAGGGCGAGGTCATGAAACAGGAACCCTCCGGCGGCAGCCGGGTCATCAAGGATACGGAACTGTATTTGACCATCAGCATGGGTCCGGAACCGGAGGTCAAGACCATGGAAGATCTGACCGATGTGCTCCGGGAAGAGGCGGAGGCCTTCCTCCGGGGACAGGGCTATGAGCCGCTGGTCCGTGAGGAATTCAGCGATGCTGTGGCCGCCGGAAAGATCACCCGTACGGATCCTGCCTACGGTGAACCTCTGACTCCCGGCCAGACGGTCAAGCTCTGGGTCAGTACCGGCCCCGATGTGATCACCAAGACCATGCCCGGCGTGGTTGGCAAGAATGTGGACTATGCGCTGAACCTGCTGGAGGAACTGGGCTTCTCTAAGGTTACCACCCGTCCGGTGGAGAGCAAAGAGGAGAAGGGAACCGTTGTTGCCCAGTCCCAGCCTAAGGGTGCGGAAATCGACGTGACCACGGAAATCATTCTGGATGTATCCGAAGGTCCTGAGGAAACCACCGAGGAGACCACGGAAGAAACCACCGAGCCTACCAAGGATTCTCCTACGGAAGGAACGGCCGAGGTCATTGAACCGGAGGAAAAACCCCTGGAGACCCGCAAGGTGACCTTTATCCTGCCGGTGAACGAAAAGGCGTATGTATTGAGCATCCGTCTGAATGGTGCGGATGTTATCGAACCCAGAACCATTGAACCCGGTGTCACAACCATCACCCTGGAACTGACAGGCACCGGTACCCAGATGTACAACATTTACATCGACGGCGATTTGCTGCGCAGCGAGAAAGTGATGTTTACCGATGAGTGAAAAACAGGTTGGCCGGATCATCCGGTCCTTAAGCGGATTTTATGATGTCCAGATCCCGGTTGGGTTGATCACCTGCCGGGCCCGGGGCATCCTGCGCAAAGAGGGTAACTCTCCTCTGACCGGCGACATGGTGGAAATCACCGTGGAGCGGGGGAAGGGAATGGTGGAAAAAATCCTGCCCCGGAAGAACAGCTTCATCCGACCCGCGGTGGCCAATGTGGATGCGCTGGTGGTCTTCGCCGCCAATGTCAATCCGGTGACGGAACCCTTCCTCATTGACCGGGTGGCGGCCATCGCCGGTGACCAGGGGGTCAGCGTGATCCTCTGCGTCAACAAGTGCGACCTGGATCCTGCCATGGATCTGGTGCGGATCTACCGGAACGCGGGCTTCACCGTTATTTGTACCAGCGCCGAAACCGGCGAGGGCGTGGAGCAGCTGCGGCAGCTGCTGACCGGCAAGCTGACGGCCTTCACCGGAAATTCCGGTGTGGGCAAGAGCAGCATTCTGAACCGGCTGGCTCCGGAGCTGGCGCTGCCCACCGGAGAAGTTTCCGAAAAGCTGGGCCGGGGCCGGCATACCACCCGGCACGTGGAGCTGTACCGGCTGGGGGAGGATACTTATGTGGCGGATACGCCCGGATTTTCTTCCTTTGACACGGATCAGATGGAAGTGATCCTCAAGGAGAATCTGCAGTATGCCTTCCCGGATTTTGGCAAGTTCATCGGCCAATGCCGCTTTGATGATTGCTCCCACCGGAAAGAACCGGGCTGCGCCGTACGGGAAGCTCTGGAAGCGGGAGAAATCGAAAAGACCCGCTATGACAGCTACCTGCGGCTTTACGAAAAGGCAAGCCAGATCAATCTCTGGGAACTGAAAAAATAACATACTATTATAATAGTAGGGGAGGGCCACCGGCCCTCCCTTTTGCATGCCTGACCGGAAGAAAAAAGAGAAAAAATACTGCCCAAATCTGCCGGAATTTTCGACGAAAATTTCTGAAAATTTTTGTGATATTTTTAGAATTTGTGCTTGACAAATGAAATAAAGGGTGGTATCATAATCAAGCGCGTGTAGGGGGAATCTGCGGATTTTTCCAGAAAACACAAAAGCGCACTGCGATGATGCAGGAGATTGCGGCGAGAGCCGGTAACTTCTGCGGAGTATCTCCGGTCATCGGGCGGCTGAGCTGCTTCGTCAGCGCTGGCGTATATCGCCAGGCACGGAGAATGGGTCGGCCTAGGTCGGCCATTTTTCATGGCTTGGAATGATACGCACGGCGGCGCGGACAAAACAGTTCGACCGTACCCAGACACTACGCAAACTGAGTACGAAAATTTAGGAGGAAAACAAACCATGGCAAACCAGATGATCCGCATTCGGCTGAAGGCTTACGATCACCAGCTGATCGACTCCAGCGCTGCAAAGATCGTGGAAACCGGCAAGCGCAACGGCGCACAGGTTTCCGGCCCCATCCCGCTGCCCAACAAGAAGGAAGTTGTTACCATCCTTCGCTCTCCCCATGTCAACAAGGACAGCCGTGAGCAGTT
>JAZSHO010000004.1:0-3287 GCA_045533345.1 Faecousia sp.
CGCGAACCATCCCGCAGGATGGTGTGGCGATCCCCTATGGTTTCCGGGAGTGTTTGGGGGATTGCCACGCCAGTGTGCGCTACTTATCGCAATGACATACTTCTTTTTTACTACTCATATAAACTACAATTTATCTCAGCAGTAACGAATCGGGCCGACCACCCATTGGCCCCGGTCAACTGACCAGCCAAAGGCCCGAATTGTCCGCGGCGACTCCCCGCAAAAAGCCGCGGGTTTCCCCGCGGCTGTACATCTAATAGCGCAAAAAGCGTCTTAATTTCTCTTCCGCCCGATGGAGCGTCCGGCAGACGGTGCTTTTGTTCACACCCCGTTCCGCGGCGATCTGCTGAAGGGTCTGCTCCTGAAAATAGTAGGCAACCAAAGTCTCCCGCTGCAAGGGGGTCAGCTCCTCCTGGATCACCCGCTGGACCCGCTTCAGCTGCACCTCCCGGGGCAACCGGGGACCAAGATACCCCTCATACAGTATATTTCTCACTGCGCCAGTACCCCCTTTCGTAGTAATGGGCGGTCAGGTCCGCCAGCTCGTTCATCTGGGTCAGCATAGGGGTCAGCTCTGCAATGCGCCGCTTGATGTGCCAGATCTCCTCCGGATCCTGGGTGCGTTCCAGAGCCTGCCGCAGCTCCCGGAGCCGGGTCCGCAGAGGCACCGCCGCTTCCTCGTAACAGCGACTCAATTCCCGGAGGGTCATGGCTGCCTCCTTTCACAGCGCAGGCAGGCAAAGCTGGGGGCATACCGTTCCCCGCCGCAGACATCGCAGAAGCAGGCCGGGGACAATTGTTGTATATCTATGTACAGCATTGGTTCGATCATGGGTATCGTTCCTTTCGTAAAAAATCGTCGAAATCCCTTCGCTGTATTTCGCTCTCTTTACCAGCAATTTCCACAGAAAAACCATACCACACGTTTCGTGTGGTGTCAGTCGAATCGTGTAGGGGCAGTTTTCTGCCATTTTTTTCGCTGGGGACATGGTATGCTGGTGCCATACATAAGAAAGAGGTGGTAAGGATGTTGGGAGCCAGAATTTCCGCCCTCCGCCGGGAGGCAGGCCTAAGCCAGGCCCAGTTGGCCCGGCGCCTGGGCATCAGCCCCAGTGCCATGGGCATGTACGAACAGGGCCGCCGGGAGCCATCCATGGAAACGGTGGTGGCCATGGCCGACTTTTTCGGGGTGTCCACAGACTATCTGCTCACCGGGAAAGGGGCGGCGCAGGAGCAGCAGGAGCTGGAAACCATGCTGATAAACCGGATCACCTCTGCCAACCGCCGGCTGGAAGAGCGGAAGGACAGGCCCTTCTCCCGGCAGGAACTGGCGGTACTGTTCGCCGCCATGCTGATGGATGGGTAAACTACAATTTATCTTTGTAGTATCGAACCGGGCTACCCACCCAATGGCCTTCGTTTATAGACCAACCTAAGGCTCGAACTGGCCGCCGGGCCATCCCGGCAATTGTCAGCGGCGACTCGCCGCCCGCTACTCTTGACCATTTCCTCTCTTTCCGTTATGATAAGGAAAAGGAGGGGATACCATGGACGACCTGTATTTTATGGATGAGGCTCTGAAGCTGGCCCGGGAGGCCGCCGCGGAAGGGGAAGTGCCTGTGGGCTGCGTCATCGTCCGGGGCAACGAGATCGTGGGCCGGGGCCGCAACCGCCGGGAAGCGGAGAAGTCCGCCCTGTCCCATGCGGAGATCGAGGCCATCGGGGAGGCCTGCCGAAACCTGGGTGGCTGGCGGCTGTGGGAATGCACCCTGTACGTAACATTGGAACCCTGCGCCATGTGCGCCGGGGCCATTCTGAACGCCCGGATCCCCAGAGTTGTCTACGGTGCCAGCGATGCCAAATTCGGCGCCGTGGGCTCCGTGTGCAGTCTGTTCGACATGCGCTTCAACCACCACCCCAAGGGGGAAAAGGGCATCCGGGAGGAAGAAGCCGCTGCACTGATGACAGAATTTTTCCAGAATCTTCGGGTAGAACTGCGCAGCCGTCCCACGTGGAAACCCAAGTCAGTTGACAATGGACAGTGGACAGCGGACAGTTAATCCCATCGTCTTTTTTCGACCTCACATTCTTTTTTCGACATTTTGGGAAAGGGGCGGTTTATGGACCATCGCCGACGGGCGGTACGGACAGGCACAGCGGCCATACTATGCGCACTGATTTTCCGCCTCTGGGCCGCCGGGGTACCGGAAAAAGTCCTTTCCCGGCTCAGCCAACCGAATATTGCCGCCTTCCTGAGATATTTAGAAACCGGACGAGACGTCCGGTTTTCTGTTTCCCCGGAGGTTTTTTTAGAGTACGCCCCGGAATCTCCCGCCCCCTGGGTGCCAACGGTACCGGAGGAAATCCCTGTGCCGGAAATCCCGGAGGAACCCATTCTCCCGGCCTTCGCCCCGGAGGATACGGCCTTGACGGACATCTACTATGCCTGCTCCCTGCGGCCGGATTTGGAACGCTTACTGTCCGCGCCTCTTGGGTGGAATCTGGCCCAAAGCTGGCCCACGGTGCTGATTCTGCACACCCACACCACGGAAAGTTATACACAGGGGCAAGAGGACTATGTGGAAACCTCCGACTACCGAACCCTGGACGAGGGCTACAACATGCTGTCCATCGGGGACATTGTGGCCAGGATTTTGTCGGAGAACGGCATCGGGGTGGTCCACGACCGGCAGCTTCACGATTACCCCTCCTACAACGGCTCTTATAACGATGCACGAAAGGCCATAGCGCAGTATCTGTCGGAATTTCCCGGAATCCAGCTGATTCTGGACCTGCACCGGGACGCTGCCGACACGGAGAACGGGCAGCTGCGGACGGTGGCCAATGTTGGCGGGGAAACGGCAGCTCAGCTGATGCTGGTAATGGGAACCGATGAATCGGGACTGGAGCATGAAAACTGGCAGGAAAATCTTTCCCTGGGACTGAAGCTCCAGGCCCAGCTGGAGCGGCAATCCCCGGGCATCACCCGGCCCACCATTTTGCGGGCCCAGCGATTCAACCAGGACCTGCACCCCGGGGCGCTGCTGGTGGAGGTAGGGGCCGCCGGGAACTCCCACAGCGAGGCCCGCCTGGCAGCAAAAATCCTGGCAGAAGCCATCGTGGCCCTTAGTAATGGGACGCAGTGAGGTAAATTATTGTTTGCCGGGGTGGCCCGGCGGCCAATGCGCACCGACTACGGCGATCATCGCCACCCGTCCGCTCGGCCCGGTAACGTTACTGCAACGGTAAATTATTGTTTATCGCACTAATTAAAATGCATGTCATCG
>JAZSHO010000197.1:0-7828 GCA_045533345.1 Faecousia sp.
CGATGACATGCATTTTAATTAGTGCGATAAACAATAATTTACCGTTGCAGTAACGTTACCGGGCCGAGCGGACGGGTGGCGATGATCGCCGTAGTCGGTGCGCATTGGCCGCCGGGCCACCCCGGCAAACAATAATTTACCATCATAACCTTTCACCTGCTTCTAAACAAAAAACGCCCTCATATGAGGGCGTTTTTGCTGTTCAAATCAAACCAAAGTGGTGCAGAGCCTTCTCCACGCCGTCGTCGTTGAGGTCTGCGGTGATGTAGGTTGCCTGGGTCTTCAGTTCCTCCATGCCATTGCCCATGCAGACTTTGTGCTTCGCTACGGAGAACATGGGCAGGTCGTTGGTGCTGTCGCCGATGGCCATGGTGTCCTCCGGGGAAATCCCCAGGTGGTCCAGGAATTCCAGCATTCCCGCGGCCTTGGAGCAGCCCTTGGGGACAAATTCGATGAGGGTATGTTCCCGGAGGAAGCAGTTGAAGTAAGGCTCCATCCGTTTCAGAAATCCCTCCCGGTCACAGCCGGGCCAGTCGAAGGTGATGCCCTTGACAAATTCCAGAGTTTCCCTCTCCCGGATATCCCAGATGCCGAAGCCCCGGGAACGCATCCGCTCCACATCCCGCCGAATCATGGGATGGACGGAATTTTCTCCGTCCAGCAGGAAGTCAGTGCTGGCAGGTTCCAGGATGGTCTGCATGCCGCAGTCCCGGATGGCTTCCAGTACATAGCGGCGCAAATCCCGGTCGGGATACTTCCGGCTGACCCAGGTGTCACCCAGCCGAAGCTCCATGCCGCAGCCGCAGACGAAGCCTGCGAAGGGCATTTCCCGGACCCGGGGGTCGATGTGGGCATAGGGGCGGCCGGTGTTCACCACCGCCAGATGGCCGTTGCGGCCCAGGGCTTCAACGGCCCGAACCGTAGATTCGGGGATGATTTGGGTATCGTCGTCGATGATGACCCCGTCGATATCAAAAAATATGACCATGGTTTCTCCTGTGTCTTCTTTTCGGTAAATTACAATTTATGCCGCTATCCCGGCAAGCCTGTTGCAGCGGTGACCAGGATGCCCAAATTGTCCCGATAAATCTCGTCAAACTGTTCGATGGGCAAAGGGTTTTCTCCGCTGCCCACCTCGATGGTGTAGCCGGGGCGGCGGAAATTCTGGATGAACCAGTCCTTATATCCGGCAAAACTGGATTCATAAGGGGTATCCTCCAGGGCATAGCCGCTGAGCCGGGCGAATTCCTCCCCCAGTTCCCTGGCCCCGGGGACCTCATAATCCCGGAATTGCCAGTAAATGACCCGACCCTGGGTGTGGTAAGCCAGCACCAGTGCCGGGTCGATGTCTTCGGTAAATCCCGCCAGGGCAATGGACTCCCGCTGGTTCAGCGGTGCCCGACCCACATAGTCCCGGGGACCGGGGCGGGTGTAGCCCTGGGAGAATTTGATTTCCCTTGCCTGGAGCCACCCGGCGGGGTACTGCAGATTCAAATCCACCCCCAGCAGGTTGGCCTTCCACCCATCGGTGAATGGGATGTTGGGGTAATTCTCTGCCAGACGCTGGGCGGTCTCATATTGTAGAGTGCCTTTTTCGATGGCCCCGGTGACCAGGTCTACCCCATCCGGGTCCACCATGGGAACCAGATAGATGGTGGCGGCTTTTGCAATGTTTCGGGCCTTCACCCCGTAAACTCTGCCGTCGTTTTGGATGGCCTCCGCCAGTTCCTCCGCGAATTTCAGCAGCACCGGGGTGGTGATCCACTCGTTGGCATGGTGGGCAGCGGAGTAAATGACCCGCCGCTCCCCTTCCCCGACCACCAGGG
This sequence comes from Faecousia sp., assembly GCA_045533345.1. Taxonomy (GTDB): domain Bacteria; phylum Bacillota; class Clostridia; order Oscillospirales; family Oscillospiraceae; genus Faecousia. The sequence continues at coordinate 1,827 of JAZSHO010000197.1, forward strand.
TCCGGATAGGCCGCCCAAATGCGGAGGTGGTCAGCAATTCGCTGCGCAGAAATGGGTAGGCTTCCACCAGCTTCAAGATGGTTTCGTTGGCAAGTTCGGATGTCATTGGTATGTCCGTTCTGACAATGGCCAAAAAATCGCCTCCGAATAGACTATGCCAGGACGGCAACTTTGGTGCGCTAAATTATTGTTGTGGTTATCGGCTTTAATCAGCACGTATAGCATAAAGACCAAAGAAGCAGTTGTCATCCTGAGCGAGCATCAGCGAGTCGAAGGATCTTGGCACCGAATATACTGCAAATGTGGACGAAATGCGTAGATTCCTCGACGCGGCTTCGCCTTGCTCGGAATGACATAACTTTTCTTTGTACGTTTTGATGTTCTTGCTGACTAAAACCGATAACCACATTCGCCGAAATGCCAATAAAAACGAGTATTTCTCTGCACACCGCATCAGTCAAAATCGGCTCCGAGGAGCCGATTTTGACAGCTTTCACCTGGGGCACTAAGCATCCGTAAGCAGCTTCGCTGCAACGGCTGCTAAGTCCTCAAGGAGAAGCCTTGGTGCTCAGTATCCGTTACACAACTAAATTATAATTTACATTCCGTCCAGCACCTTGTGCAGATAATTCAGTACCCGCTTCTTGTCGGCAGACCAGAGGGGCGCTACCAGGTCCCGCTTGGCTCCGTCACCGGTGATGCGGTGAATGACCACATGCTCCGGCAGAACGGCAATGCACTGCTTCAATATTCTGCCGTATTCCTCCATGGTCAGCACATCAAATTTCCCGGCATGGTAGTCTTTTTCTAAATCGGTATCCCGCAGGACGTGGAGCAGGTGGAATTTCACCCCGTCTGTCCCGGCGCGTACTGCCTGCCGGGTGGTTTCCAGGGCCATTTCCGCTGTTTCTCCCGGCAGACCCAGAATGATGTGGGTTACCACTTCCAGCCCAGCATCTTTGAGGCGACGGACTTCATGGAAATAAACTTCCGTGGGATATCCCCGGCGGATGTACCGGGCGGTCTCCTCGTGGACGGTCTGCAGGCCCAATTCCACAGAAACAGGCTTGATGCGGTTCAGTTCTGCCAGCAGCGCCACAACATCCTCTCCAAGGCAGTCGGGACGGGTGCCAATGGCGAGTCCCATGATGTCCTCCGGGGCCATGGCGGCGGTGTACAGTTCCCGCAGCCGCTCCACCGGGGCGTAGGTGTTGGTAAAGGACTGAAAATAGGCTATGTATTTGCCGCCCTTATTTTTGCTTTCTACCCGGGCTTTGGCGTTTGCCAGCTGGGTTTCGATGGAACTGCATTCCTTTTCCGCGAAAGCCCCGCCTCCGTCAGCGGCGCAGAAGATGCAGCCTCGGCTTCCCAGAGTACCGTCCCGGTTGGGGCAGGTGAAGCCCCCATCCAGGGACAACTTGTAGATTTTGCAGCCGAATTTTTCCCGGTAGTAATCGTTTAGCATCCGCATGGGACCGCACCTCCTGGGCAGAGAAACTTTTCTCTACCATATCATTTTTCCAACGCAAATGCAAGAAATGTGGGAATATGAACGGCTGGTAAACTTTTCTTAAGGCCTTGCGAAATTGGAACAACGTGGTATAATAATGTTTACGAATTATTTATGCACCCAGCGAGGTCAAGAAATGAAAAGAATGCTCTTTGTTATGAATCCTTACGCCGGACAGAAAAAAGCCAACAAATTTCTGCCGGAAATTATCAGTATATTCAACCGTGCCGGTTACGAAGTGGTCATCCATATGACCGAGGGCCAGGGAGATGCTGCCCGGGTTGTGGAGCAGCGGGTCAAGGGTATGGACCTGGTGGTCTGCTGCGGCGGCGACGGTACCTTCAATGAAACAGTCACCGGTCTCATTCGCAGCGGCGCGGAGGTGCCTGTGGGTTATATCCCCGCCGGCTCCACCAATGATTTTGCCGCCAGCCTGAAGCTGCCCACCAACATTCTGGATGCCGCCCAGGACATTATGGTGGGACAGCCGGTGCCCTACGATGTGGGCAAATTCGGCGACCGGTATTTTTCCTATGTGGCATCCTTCGGTGCCTTTACCCGTGCCAGCTATTCCACCCCCCAGAACGTGAAAAATGCCCTGGGCCACACGGCTTACGTACTGGAGGGCATCAATGAGCTGTCCCAGATCCGCAAGGAGCATATCCGCATGGAACTGGACGACGGGATCGTGGAGGACGATTTCCTCTTCGGCGCCGTCAGCAACTCCACCTCCGTGGGCGGTCTGTTGACGCTGAATCCCAAGCAGGTGGACCTGGGGGACGGCCTTTTTGAGATCCTGCTGATCCGGGCCCCCAAGAATCTGACGGAGCTTTCCGACTGTCTGCTGTCCCTGCAGCTGCAGGATTACAGCAACTGTGCCATGATCACCTTCCGGTCTACCCATAAGGTGAAGATTTTCGCCAATCCCGACATGCCCTGGACCCTGGACGGCGAACGGGAGGACGGCCACGAGGAAATTGTTGCGGAGAATCTCCACCATGCCATCCGACTGATGCAGAAGGTGTAATGCGATGTACAATTCTACTTTGTGCTATGTAACCCGGGGAAATGATGTCCTTATGCTCCACCGGGTGAAAAAGAAAAACGACATCAACAAGGATAAATGGATCGGCATCGGCGGCAAGTTTGAGCATGAGGAAAGCCCCGACGAGTGCCTCCTGCGGGAAGCCTACGAGGAAACGGGTCTTACCTTAACTTCCTGGAAATGCCGGGGTGTGGTGACGTTCCTCAATGACTGCTGCGAGGGAGAGTATATGTACCTCTTCACCGCCGACGGCTTCGAAGGGGAACTGAAAGAATGTGACGAAGGGGACCTGCAATGGGTCAGCCGGGAATTTCTGGACAGCCTGCCCAAGTGGGAGGGGGATAAGATTTTCCTGGATCTGCTGTGGCAGGATGCACCCTTCTTTCTGCTGCCCCTGCGCTACCATGGGGATACCCTGGTGGAAGCGGTGCTGGACGGCAAGAAAATCAAGTAAAGGAGAACCCGATATGGCAAAGGTACTGGAAATTTGCGTGGATTCTCTGGCCTCGGCCCGGGCGGCCGTTGCCGGCGGCGCGGACCGACTGGAACTGTGCAGCGCGCTCCTTGCCGGCGGTTTGACCCCATACGAGGGACTGCTGCGGCAGATCAAGGCAGAATCCAATATCGAAGTGCGTTGCCTGATGCGTACCCGGCCCGGTGATTTTCTCTACACCCCCGAGGAACGGGAACTGCTGAGGATGCAGATCCTGCAGATGAAGGAGGCCGGGGCTGACGGTTTTGTCATTGGCTGCCTGACGGCGGAGGGCGACCTGGATATGGATGCCATGAAGCCTCTGGTGGAGGCCTGCGGCGATAAGGGCATTACCCTGCACCGGTGTATCGACGTATCCCGGGATGTGGAAAAGACCTACCGGGATGCCAGGGAATTGGGCATCGATACGGTGCTGACCTCCGGTGCGGCAGCTTCCTGCAAACTGGGCAAAGAAACCATCGGAAAGCTGATTGTCTTGCGGGATCAGATCGGCGGCCCGGAGATCCTGGTGGGTGCAGGCGTGAATGCTTCTGTCATCCGGGACTTCCGGAAGGAATTCCCCGGTGCCAGAGCCTTCCACATGAGCGGCAAGATGGAACTGGAAAGCTTCATGAAGTTCCGCCGGGAAGGTGTTCCCATGGGCCTGCCCGGACTGGACGAATGGCATATCCAGCAGACCGACCCGGTGGCCGTAAAAGCTGCCCGAATGGCTATGGACGAATAAAAAAGCGGCGGACGAACTGTCCGCCGCTTTTGCGCGCTTTTATCCGACAAAATTCTTGCCAGAATTCATATTTTACGTTACCATATAAAAAACAGGATTCGACAGGAAAGGAACCGTTGCTATGATCCAAATTGATATCTCCAATATCTGGGGGCAGATCCATTTGCCGGATCTGCTTGCCATTGAAAAAGAGGCCTTCGATGCCCACCAGACCCTGGCCGCCGGAACCGGCATGGGTGCGGAGTTCCGGGGCTGGCTGAAACTCCCCGGCCAGGAAACTGCTGAGGAAATGGAGCGGCTCCAGATGGCCGCGGACCAGATCCGCGCCGATTCCGATGTCTGCGTGGTGGTTGGCATCGGTGGTTCTTACTTGGGTCCCCGGGCGGCCATGGAACTGCTCCAGGGTCCCAACCGCAATATCGGCAAAGGCAAAGGTGACCCCCAGATCTTCTTCGCGGGCAACTCTTTGAGTACCCGGCACTGGAATGAACTGGTGCGGCTGCTGGAGGGGAAGGATTTTTCCGTTATCGTCATTTCCAAATCCGGAACCACCACGGAGCCTGCCATTGCCTTCCGGGGCTTAAAATGGATGCTGGAGCGGCGCTACGGCACAGAAGAAGCCAACAACCGCATCTATGCCATTACCGATCCCACCGATGGGGCCCTGCGGCAGATGGCTACCGAGCAAAGCTGGCAGAGTTTCCCCATCCCGAAAAATGTGGGAGGCCGGTATTCCGTGCTGACGGCGGTGGGACTGCTTCCCATGGCAGTGGCCGGCATCGACATTCACAAGGTGATGGAGGGTGCGGCAGAGGCAAAGGAAACTTACGACCTGCGGTCCTTCGAAAATCCCGTGTGGCTCTATGCGGCGGTGCGGAATCTGATGTACCGCTCCGGCAAGGCCATTGAGGTGCTGGAATCCTTTGAGCCGGGCTTCCGCTGCTTCGGCCTCTGGTGGCAGCAGCTGTTCGGCGAGTCCGAGGGTAAGGACGGCAAGGGCCTGTTCCCGGTTTCCGCCGAACTGACCGCGGACCTGCACTCCCTGGGTCAGATGATCCAGGAGGGAGAGCGGAACCTCTTTGAAACCATGGTACGCTTCGATGCCCCGGAGCAGACTTACGAGATCGGTTCTGATGTGAAGGACCTGGATGGGCTGAACTATCTGGCCGGGAAGCGTCTGGACTTTGTGGAAGAGCAGGCATTTCTGGGAACGGTGGAGGCCCATGTGGACGGCAATGTGCCTGTTATTACCATGGACTGCGGTGCCCTGGACGAAGCAAAGGTGGGCGAACTGTTCTACTTCCTGGAACTGGCTTGCGGTGTTTCTGCCTACATTCTGGGGGTCAATCCCTTTGACCAGCCCGGTGTCCAAAGCTATAAGGAAAATATGTTCCGGCTCCTGGGAAAACCGATTCCGGAGGATGGCGGAATTCCCACGGGAAAAATCTAACAGGAAATTCATAAATTAATGGTTGCAAATTCTCCGGGTTACTGGTAGAATATGTACAAGCCAGAACTCTGGTATAGCAAAGGAGGAAATTCCGATGATTCATGTGATTATGGGCCTGAAGGGCTCCGGTAAGACCAAGAAGCTGATCGACGCCATCCACGGCGCAGTGGCAGAAGCCCACGGCGATGTGGTCTGCATCGAGTATGGCAAGAAGCTGACCTATGACGTATCCTACAAGGTTCGTCTGGTGGATTCCAAGGAGTACGGTATCAAGTCTCCTGAGATGCTGAAGGGCTTCCTGAGCGGCCTGCATGCTGGTAATTTTGACATTACCAATGTCTTCATCGACAACCTGTATAAGACCATCGGCGAAGATAAGGCCGCCGGCGAAGATTTCGTCGCCTGGTGCGCAAAGTTTGCCGCTGACAACAACATGGAAATCACCATCTCCATCACTGAGGATCCCGCTGAGGCTTCCGACGTCATGAAGCAGTACATCTGATCTTTCCCAATGCGAACTGCACCGCTGTGAAAACCACAGCGGTGCTTTTATTTGCCGGGAAGTCCCGGCAGCCAATTCGAGCCTTTGGATGGCTGGTGGACCGGGACCATTGGGTGGTCGGCCCGATTCGTTACTGTGCAGCTAAATTGTAGTTTATATGAGTAGTAAAAAAGAAGTATGTCATTGCGAGCCAGTGCGCACACTGGCGTGGCAATCCCCCAAACACTCCCGGAAACCATAGGGGATCGCCACACCATCCTGCGGGATGGTTCGCGATG
>JAZSHO010000139.1:0-9166 GCA_045533345.1 Faecousia sp.
CAAATGCCGATTTTATCCATTTTGATTATTATATCACAAACTGTGCAGCACGAACATACTTTTCTGTCGAAAAAATAAAAAAAGTCTGTGCTGCGAGCCGCAGCACAGACTGATTCTGGTCTTCTCTTACTTCAAGCCGAAACGCTTGTTGAAGCGATCAACACGTCCACCGGTGTCAACCAGCTTCTGCTTGCCGGTATAGAAAGGGTGGCACTTGGAGCAGATCTCAACACGAATGTCCTTCTTGGTAGAACCAGTGGTAAAGACATTGCCGCAAGCGCAGCGGATAGTGGTCTGTTCGTACTTGGGATGGATACCTTCCTTCATTTCGTTCACCTCTTTCGTATCAGTTAAAGGGCATAATTGCCCTAGCAATCTTTAATCGCCCGGATATCATAACACACACTTACAGAAAATGCAAGCATTATTTTCACTTTTTTTCAAAAAATGCGGGATCAATTTCTCTGTCCCGGTAATAGTACCGTTTGTCCCGGTCCCCTACTTCCCGCAGAACCCGGCAGGGATTGCCCACTGCAACCACATTGGCAGGGATGTCCCGGGTCACGATGCTTCCGGCACCGATCACCGCATTGTCCCCAATTGTCACACCTGGCATGACGGTAACACCTGCACCCAGCCAGCAGTTTTTGCCGATATGTACCGGAAGATTGTACTGCAGGCCCTGTCGCCGCAGTTCCGGGTCAATGGGATGTCCGGCGGTGGCAATAGTCACGTTGGGTCCGAACATAGTGTTATCTCCCACATAAATATGGGTATCGTCCACCAGAGTCAAGCCGGAATTGGCATAGACGGTATTGCCAAAGTGGACATGGTGGCCGCCCCAGTTGGCATGGAAGGGCGTTTCAATGTAGCAATTCTCTCCCACTTCCCCGAGAAGCTGCTTCAGAATCTTATCCCGTTCCTCCTGTTTGGCGTGGGGAATGGTGTTATAGTACATCAGAAGGTCCTGGTAGACCCGTTGTTCTTTAATGATTTCCGGGTCTTCCGGGAAATACAGCTGCCCGCTGTGGATTTTTTCCTTTTCGGTCATGGTTGTTCCTCCCAGAATAAGTCATTCAACGTCAGTCCCAGTACTTTGCAGATGCCGATGCACAGCTTAATTGTAGGATTATAGTCCCCTTTTTCAATGGCATTGATGGTCTGGCGGGACACCCCCAGCCTGTCAGCCAGCTCCTGCTGGGACAGGCCCGCCTGAGCCCGGGCCTGCTTCATGGCAAAATTCTTTCCCATATTATTCCTTCCTATCCCGGAGAAAGGCAATCAGGTGCAGAATCGCAAGGCAAAAGAAATCCGCCGCTATCAGCAAGCGAAACAAGTTCATGCTGTCCGCACCTGCATATCCAACATTGTCCGGAACAGGATATGCAAAAAACTGAACCAAGTACATGCAACCCAGTACCAAATTACCTATGATCGTGGGTATCGGTTTTTCGCCTAAGGGCAAGGCGCTATGGGTCATCAGACAATAAATGTGAAAGCTTTGCAGCTGAAGCAAGATTCCGATCACCAGCAAGAGAAACGGCTGCAGGACCCATTCGTTCTTACCCACACGGAACACAAAATACACCATTAACCCAAAATAATAGGCCATGCCAATCCACCAACTGAAGCGATGGGCATTTCCCCGTGCGATCTTCTGCCGTTCGTCAAACTTCTCACTGGGGAATTCCCGTTCCAGATACACCGTCAAGGCACATATTCCCACTACCGTCACAATTGCAATCGCCGTTAAAAACAGCACCAATCCAACAGACATTTCTTTCACTCCTTTCTTGATGTCAAATATATCTTACATCATTTGATTAATAATGTCAACTATATTTTACATTTCATGTTGTATTCCTGCCTAGATCCTTCGACTCGTTTCACTCGCTCAGGATGACAGCGCATTACATATTAGAAAAGGGGCTTCCCCTTTCGGAGAAGCCCTTAACTTTCAACTGTCAACTTAAAAAGCCCAGTTGCCGTTCCGGAAGATGGGAACCACCTTACCGTCTGCGCAGTGTGCATCGATGTTCATGGTATCGCAGCCGATCATGAAGTCCTCGTGGACCATGGAATCGTTGATGCCCAGAGCGCGGCACTCTTCGAGGGTCTTGTTGTGATGATCCTTAATAGTGTCGGGGAAACCCATACCGATAGCCAGATGGCAGGCAGCGTTCTCATCGAACAGGGTGTTGAAGAACAGCAGGCCGCTCTCACAGATGGGACTTGCCTGGGGCACCAGGGCGCATTCGCCCAGGTAACGGGAACCCTCGTCCATGTTCAGCAGGGTCTCCAACAGCTCGGCACCAACCTCGGCACCGGACTCCACAACCTTGCCCTCTTCAAAGCGCATGAAGAACTTATCGATGATCTGGCCCTGGTAGGAAAGGGGCTTGGTGGAATAAACGATGCCCTCGGCCTTGCCCTTCATGGGAGAGATGAAGCATTCCTCTGTAGGAATGTTGGGGTTAAAGTAAACGCCCTGCTTGGTGGTCTCGCCACCGCCGCAGAAAATGGCGTCGGGGATCATGCCCACGGTCAGGTCGGTGCCGTTGGCAGCGGTGTAGTGCAGGGATTCGATGCCCAGGCTGTTCAGATAGTCGCAGCGGGCCTTCAGGTCGGCATTATGCTCCTCCCAGGCCTTGATGGGATCCTCGGTAACACGGGAAGTGGACAGGATTGCCTCCCACAGCTTCTCCATGGCCTTGCCCTTGGGCATGCCGGGGAACACCTTCTTGGCCCAAGCTGCGCCGGGAACGGCGGCGATGCACCACTGGTGCTTGCCTTCCCGCTGGTCAACATAGGGTTTGATGATGGGATAGCTCATCTGGCGGGCCTTGGCCACCTTACCCATATTCATGCCCTTCAGGCCATCGGGATCCTCGGACATGATGAACAGGCGGCAGGGCAGCGTGTCACAGTAGTGCTGCTGACGAGCCTTCTGCCACTCCTGGACGGTGCCCATGGTCTTGACGGACTGGTAACGGGCATGGATCTTATCCAGGGGCTGATAGTTCCAGAAGAGGATGACTTCCCGGGCCTTGGCCTTGTAGCACTCCTCCACAACCATCTTGACGAATTCCGGCTGATCCAGATCGGCATAGACATTCACATCCTGGCCCTTCTGAACATTCAGACCGCAGCGTACAATCAGACGGGCATATTCCCGCAGAACAGATTTTTTCATTTTAAAACTCCTTTTTGAGATTTTTTCCATACTAACAGATTTTGCCCAAAAGGTCAATGTTTGTTGCAATCAATTCAAAAATGGTTTATAATTGCTGCAAATGTCAGGAGGGATTCCCTATGCTCACCAAAGAACAGTTCCATGAAAAGATTGCATCCGGCATCCGGGTTCTGGATGGTGCCACCGGCTCCAACCTGCGCAACGCCGGTATGCCCAAGGGCTGCTGTACCGAGCAGTGGGTGCTGGAAAATCCGGAGCCGCTGGTAGCATTGCAGCGCGCTTATGCCCAGGCAGGCAGCCAGATTATCTACGCACCCACCTTCCAGGCTCAGCCCATCGCCTTACAGACCGTTGGCCTGGAGAAGCAAACAGAAGCCATTAATGAGGCTCTGGTCGCCTTAAGCCGCAGCGCTGCCCCCGGCTGTCTGATCGCCGGAGACTTAACCACCCTTACTGCCTTCTGTGACAGCTGGAACCCTGACAATTTCGACCTGCTTGTGGAAAACTACCGCCGTCAGATCCGGGGGCTGATCGATGGCGGTGCGGATTTACTGGTGGGTGAAACGCTGTTATACCAGCAGGAAGCAGAAGCCATCCTTTGTGCCGCCGAACTGGAAGGTGCCGGCGCTGCCATGTACACCTTTACCATGCAGCCCGACGGTTCTCTGTTCTCCGGTGCCGACGCAGGCAAGGTGCTGCAGGAGCTGGAAAAAGCAGGTGCTGCTGCCGTGGGCTTTAACTGCGTGGCTGCGGATATGATGACCCCCTACCTGGTGGCCAAGCTTCGGCGGTATGTGAAGGGTCCTCTGCTCTGCAAGCCCAATGCCGGCATCCCCACCATCGACGGTACCGGCATGGCCGTCTATTCCCAGACCCCGGAGGAGTTTGCTGATATCCTGTCCCAATGCGCAGCTAACGGCGCCACCTTGCTGGGCGGCTGCTGCGGAACAGCCCCGGAATATGTTGCCGCAATCAACAATTTATCAAAATAACTTAGAAAAAGCAGGCTGTTTGCCTGCTTTTTCTATTGCCAACGCTGTCGAATTTTGGTATAATTACAGAGCTATGAAAAACAGAATTCATCTCTACGTCAGCCGCAAAAATGCGCTGACCTGGCTGATGGCGCTGTGCATGGTAGCTTCGGCAGTGGCCCGCATTGCATTCCCCGGTGTGAAAGGGTCCGGGGATTCCGCTTACGTGTGGAGCCAAATCGTTCTGCCCATCGCGGCAACCGCACTCTATGCGCTTATCGCCCTTCTGAACGGCAAAGAGCTGTTCTTTAAAACCGCCATCCCTGTATGGCTGATGGCCATTTATTCCGGTTTGTGGATCAGTGCAAATGTACAAGGCAGAATGATGGTGTGGCTGTTCTGGATTGCGCTGATTTTCTTTGCCACCATGTATACAGATATCACCGCAGGTCATCGACCCCACGGTGTTCTTCTGTTGCTTCCCCTTGCCGCTGCACCCCTGGTATTCATTCTGTATTTCTGCCGTGGCGCACTTCGTGTGGGTGATTTCACCGCCCTGCTTCCCTTCCTTGGGGACATTCTGATGCTGCTGGGCGTTATGGTTCTTTGCTTTGCCATCCGTGTCCATCCTGCCGGAGAATATCATCCCACCTGGGGCGACCGGATTGATGGCCGCCGGGTCCGCACCCTGGCCCCCATGGCGCAGATCACCACCTACTTCCAGTGGGAACGGAACATCTGCTCCAACTTCTTTGAAGAATCCTTCGAAATCAGCAATGTGGACCGGTATATCCGTCAGAAGCGCCGGGAAGGTCTGAAGGACTTCGGCATCACCCACGTGCTGCTGGCAGCTTATGTCCGGGGCGTTGCCAAGTATCCTCAGCTGAACCGTTTTATCTCCGGCCAGCGGGTTTACTCCCGCGGTGAGGATATCCAGTACTGCATGGTCATCAAAAAAGAAATGACCGTGGATTCTCCCGATACCTCCATCAAGGTGCATCTGACTCCCCGGGATACCGCGGAGGATGTTTACTACAAGCTGAATGCCGCTGTGGAACGTGTCAAGGCAACCCAGGAGCTGGATTCCAGTCTGGACGGTCTGATCGGTCTGCTGAATCTGATCCCCGGTGTTGTGATGAAGTTTACTGTCTGGCTGCTGAAACTGCTGGACTACTTTGGTTTGCTGCCTGCTTTCCTGCTGGAACTGAGCCCCTTCCACGGAAGTTTGTTCTTTACCTCCATGGGCAGCCTGGGAATTCCCCCTATCTACCACCATCTGTATGACTTCGGTAATCTGCCCGTATTCGGCGCCTTCGGCATGAAGCGCCGTGCCAACGAGGTGCTGGAGGACGGCACCGTGGTGCAGAAGAAGTACATCGATGTAAAGTTCGTTCTGGACGAGAGAATCGTGGACGGCTTCTACTATGCTACCTTCTTCAAGTACTACAAGCGTCTGATCGCCCATCCAGAAGTGCTGGACAATCCTCCGGAAGAAATCGTACGGGATATTGACTGATATGAAAGACGCTGTTCTAGGCTGTCTGAGCCCCCAGTACCCCTGGAAAGACCATTTTCACCACTTCCCTGTCATCGACTCTACCAACGACCGGCTGAAAGCCATGGCACGGCAGGGAGCGCCCCATGGGACTGTCCTGGTGGCGGATCTCCAAACCGGTGGTCACGGCCGTCTGGGTCGTTCTTTCCATTCTCCCGAAGGGGCAGGCATCTACATGAGTATTCTGCTGCGGCCCCTATGCGCACCCACGGAACTGATGCATCTGACCTGTGCCGCTGCGGTAGCCATGTGTGATGCGGTGGAGCATTCCTGCAGATTTCGTCCCGGCATCAAATGGACCAATGATCTGGTTCATGGGAAGCGAAAGCTGGGCGGCATTCTGACGGAATTGGGCTTTTCCACCAAAGGAACGCTGGATTATGCCATTGTGGGTATCGGCATCAACTGCTGCCAACAGAACGCGGATTTCCCGGAGGAAATCCGGGATATCGCAGGCTCCCTTGCTATGGTCACCGGTTCCCTCGTTGACCGTTGCAAAGTGGCAGCCGCTATGATGGAATCTCTGTGGGAACTGGACAAGTGTCTGCTTTCTTCCCAAAAAGAGATCCTTTCCCGTTACCGCGCTGACTGTATTACCGTCGGGCAGGAAATCTCCCTTGTCCGGGGCGATGAGGTCCGGCACGGACATGCACTGGATGTGGACGATGCCGGTGCTCTGGTGGTGGCTTTTCCCGATGGCACTGTGGAAGCCGTGAACTCCGGCGAAATCAGCGTCCGGGGAATGTACGGCTACATTTAGTTCCAAATTTTGCATTTTTTAACGTTTTGTTTATTGCATTTTACGCTTTCATTGGTTATACTTATTTTAACCATATTAAATAAATCCTGGAGGTCAACCTTATGAAAACCGCTATCAAGATCCTGACCGCTCTGGCTGCCGTTGCCGGCGCCGTCTACGTCATCGCCACCTATGGCGATCAGATCGTTGCCTGGGCCAAGAAGATCATGGCTTCCCTGCCCAAGTGCCCCTGCTGCGAGAAGGAAGAAGCTGCTGCTGAAGAAGTTGCTGTGGAAGAAGTTGCTGCTGAAGAAGCTCCCGCCGAAGAAGCTGCTGAAGAAGTCGTCATCGAAGTTCCCGCTGAGGAAGTTGTTGTCGACGAGAAAGAGCCCGTCGCTGAAGAAGCTGATTTCGAAGCTTAAGGAACAACATAGTAAAACCGGGATGGCAAGCCATCCCGGTCTTTTCTTTTATTCTAAATTGGTCAGTATCTCAATGAGCATTTTCACGCACAGCTCCATATCCTCCACAGGGATAAATTCAAACCGTCCGTGGTAGTTTTCGCCGCCGGTGCAGAGGTTGGGGCAAGGCAGTCCCTCATAGCTCAGCCGTGCGCCGTCGGTGCCGCCCCGGATAGGAACCTCCACAGGGGTCATGCCAACAGCCGCCATAGCCTTCTTGGCCCGGTCCACCACATACATCACAGGCTCGATGCACTGCTTCATGTTGAAGTAGCTGTCCTGGATGGTAAGCTTGCAGGAGCCCTCACCATACTTTTTGTTGATGAATTCAGCGGCAGCTTCCATGAATGCCTTCTTCTGCTGGAATTTTTCCATGTCATGGTCACGGATGATATAACGCAGGGTGGATTTTTCCACCTCGCCCTCCATGTCCAGCAGGTGGATTGCGCCCTCATAGCCCTCGGTATATTCCGGCTTCTGTGCGGCAGGCAGACATGACTGGGACTCCAGGGCAATATACTGGGAGTTGGTCATCTTATTCTTGGCGCTGCCGGGGTGGATGTTGCGGCCAAAGAACTCTGCTTTCGCACCGGCAGCGTTAAAGTTTTCGTACTCGATCTCACCCACAGGGCCGCCATCGGCGGTGTAGGCATAGTCTGCGCCGAAGCCCTTCACGTCAAACAGGTCGGCACCCCGGCCCACCTCTTCGTCCGGAGTGAAGCCGATTTTCAAAGTGGCGTGTTTGCCTCCCTTTTCCAGCAAATATTCCGCAGCAGATAGAATCTCCGCGATGCCGGCTTTGTCATCAGCGCCAAGCAGTGTAGTGCCGTCTGTGACGATCAGATGCTTGCCAACATGATTCTTCAGGCTGGGGTAGTCTGCTGCCTTCAGGTAAATGGACTTTTCTACGTTCAGGCAAATATCTTCGCCGGTGTACTCCACGATTCTGGCTTTGATGTCAGCGCCGGAGGCATCGGGAGAAGTGTCCATATGGGCAATGAGGCCGATGGTGGGAAGGCTGGGATCGCCGGGAACAGTGCCGTAGACATAGCCGTTTTCATCCATAAAGGCGTCGGCAATGCCCATTTCCTTCATTTCTTCCACCAGAGCCGCGCCCAGCAGCTTCTGTTTTGCAGAAGAAGGGCAGGTTTCGGAAAACTCATCGGACTGGGTATCGAAGGACACATAGTTTAAGAAACGCTCGGTTACAGATTTCATAATTACTCCTTAAAACACAAAAATGAACAGCATCATCAATCCAGCCAGCAGCGATGCCGTGTTTGCACAGACCGTATAGGCAAAACACCGTCTTCTGGACACTGTTTTCATCATTCGGCTGTAAAACAGGAATTCACAAGTATACACCAAGATCTCCATCACAGCCACCATCACCAGATAAGCTAGTGCAATTTTAAATAAGAACATAAGCCGAAACAGCAGAATCTGGCCAATTCGCATAACCAGCTGAGAAACAACATTGGTGATCACCGTTAATCCGGAATAATCCTTGATTCCGTCAAAAGAAAGGGCAACAAACCACTCTGTTATGCAGGTTACCACGATTCCACCAATTCCAACCAGCAGAAAAATCAAAATATTTCCCAAGTTAGATCTGGTTTCCACGTCCAGAAGATCTCGTTCCGCATTGTAACGGAATGATCCGGTGGTATAAGAAAACAATCCTGACGGTGTAATCGTGTGGGCATCGGAGACCTGCAGAATATTTCCCCGGATATCCAGCAGTGCAAGACGGATCTGTCCCCGATTTTCAATATCTTCTTTGTGCTGCTGGGCAGCAGCCTCCGTTTCGGAATTGTAAATTTTTGTACTGTCTATAAAAAACGTAACAGTATTGTCTGAATTTAGTCGAATCCTGGACTTAGCACCGGAATAATGGAAGGTATAGGAGCAGAATCCATCCTGGTTGTAAGAAATGATCTGTGCCGATGCACCAAAGGTATCCGGTAAATTATTCTCCTCCAGCTGAGAATAACAAACATCCGTTTCCCCCAGCCGGATCAACAGATCCATATATACCGTTTCTTCCGGAGGATTTTTTAATTCAAACGTATACCACGGAGCCGGAGGAGGACTATTCGCATAGGACGTTAACGGTATCACAGAAAAAGAGAGCATCAGCATCAACAGGAATCCCATTGTACGTCTGAATCGATTCATGTTACCTCTCCCTTCCAGAATCATTTCCATGGAAAAGAGCCGCCGCAAATGCGGCGCCTCTCCCATTGA
>JAZSHO010000184.1:0-11930 GCA_045533345.1 Faecousia sp.
ACAGAATGGAAGCCTTTATCCAGTCTGTCAGCGCGTAAGGGAAAACCGAAGGGAAACTAAAAAACCGCCTTTGAGAATTTGGAAGAATCCAAACTTCAAAAGCGGTGAAGGGAAAAAGAAACCCCAGGATTCCGGAGAATCCTGGGTGAATCTAATGGCAGAGGATGAGGGATTCGAACCCCCGCAAACGGAGTCAGAGTCCGGTGTGCTACCGTTACACAAATCCTCTATATGGTGGAGACAACAGGACTCGAACCTGTGACCTCATGCGTGTGAAGCATGCGCTCTAACCAGCTGAGCTATGCCTCCATTTGGAACGTGGTCTATTATACCATAATTTTTCAGAAAGTCAACACCTTTTTCCTCTTCCTTTTCGACGGAAAATCTGCTATTCTGGTGGGAAGAAAGGAGGCGTTTCCTATGCGTTATGCCAATATGGTGCCCGGTATTTTCCGCGCACGGCCCAACCGCTTCATCGCCCACGTGGAAATCGACGGCCGGGAGGAAGTGGTCCACGTAAAAAATACCGGCCGCTGTCGGGAACTGCTTCCCGCCGGGGCGGAGGTCTGGTGCCAGCGCTCCGATAACCCCAACCGCAAAACCAAATTCGACCTCATCACCGTCCGCAAAGGAAGCCGCCTCATCAACATGGACTCCCAGGCACCCAACATCGCCGCCAAGGAATGGCTCCTGTCCGGCGGCCTGGGGGAAATCGAGAATCTCAAGGCGGAGACTTTCCACGGGGATTCCCGGTACGATTTTTCCTTCACCAAGGACGGGAAGCAGTGCTTTCTGGAGGTTAAGGGCGTGACTCTGGAAAAAGACGGCATCTGCGCTTTCCCCGATGCCCCCACAGAGCGGGGTGCCAAGCATCTGCGGGGACTGACCGAGGCCGCCAGGGAAGGTTACGGGGCCTATGTGCTGTTTGTCATTCAGATGTCGGATGTGAAATACCTGCACCCCAACGATGCCACGGACCCAAATTTCGGCGCCGCCCTCCGGGAAGCGGCGTTGGGCGGCGTGACCGTACTGGCCGTGGATTGCCAAATCACGGTGGATTCCATGGTGATTGGCAAAGAAGTACGCGTGGTACTGTAAGTGAAAATATATCTTCCCATAAAATTGCCCCCATCCGACTGGATGGGGGTTCGTTTTTTTACAGGGTTTCCAGCAGAGCTTCCAGCTGGGAAAGGGATTCGATTTCGTAATCGGGACGAATATCCGTCGCCTGGGCATGGCCGGGGTTGACCCAGACGGTCTTCATTCCGGCATTGATGCCGCCGCGGATATCGGAGGTGAGGCTGTCGCCAACGATCATGGCCCTGGACAGGTCAAAATCGGGAATCTGAGCAAAGCAGGCATCGAAATAGGCTTTGGACGGCTTATTGTGGCCAATTTCCTGGGACACAAAGACCTTCTCAAAGAACCGATACAGGTTGGCGCTGGTCATGCGGCCCTTCTGAACGGAAGCGGTACCGTTGCTGGCCAGGAACAGGCGGTACTTTTTGCTCAAAGCATCCACCGCCTCCTCGGCACCGGGGAGGAAATAATGGCCGATGGAAAGATTCTTTTCATAAGTACGGGCGCAGAGGGTAGCATCCACCGTCACGCCCAACTCGCTGAACAGCACAGCGAAGCGGTTTTCCAGCACCTCCGCCCGGGTCAGCTTACCCAGTTCCAGCTGTTCCCAGTGCCACTTGTTGATGATGTGGTACCGGTGCAGGACCTCTTCGGTAGGCTCCACGCCGAAGTCCCGGATGGTTTTGGCAATAGCGATGCGCTCGGCCTTATGGAAATCCAGGATAGTGTCATCCAGGTCAAGGAATAAGAATTCGATCATAGTCGTTCCTCCAAATTATACCTGTCATCGCGAACCAGTCCTCAGACTGGTGTGGCGATCCCCTATGGTTTCCAGGAGTGTTTGGGGGATTGCCACGCCAGTGTGCGCACTGGCTCGCAATGACATCTTCTATTTTACATTTCGTTGCGCCGTCTGACAATCTCGTTGGCAATCCGGGCGAATTCGGGGATGGAGAGGGTCTCGCCACGGACGTTGGCGTCGAAGCCTGCGGCCTCGATGACTTCCGCGGCACCGGCCTTGCCCAGTTCCGGAAATCCGGAGGCCAGGCCGTTGGAAAGTTTCTTCCGCCGCATGGCGAAGCTGGCCCGAACCAGCCGGAAGAAGATATCCTCGTCGGCGATGTCCCAGGGCCGCTCCTTCCGGGTCCGGAGAGTGATCACCGCGGAGGTTACCTTGGGCTGGGGCAGGAAGCAGTGGGCAGGCACGTCGAAGAGCAGTTCCGGCTCCGCGTAGTACTGGCAGAACACGGTGAAGGCGCTGTAATCGGCGGTGCCGGGCTTGGCGGCGATCCGCTGGGCCACTTCCTTCTGAACCATGACGGTAACTGCCTCAAAGCACTCCGCCTCCAGCAGAGCCGTCAGAATGGGAGAAGTGATGTAATAAGGCAGGTTGGCGCAGGCCATGGGGCGCAGGTCGCCGAATTTTTCCTTCACCAGGGTGGGAACATCCAGCTTCAAAACATCGTTCCAGATAATTTCCAGATTATCAAATTCTCCCACAGTCAGATCCAGAATGGGCTTTAAGCGGTTGTCCAGCTCCACGGCGCAGACCTTTTTGGCCCGCAGGCACAGCTGCTGGGTCAGAGGGCCGATGCCGGGGCCGATTTCCAGCACGCCCACAGTCTCGTCCACCCCGGATTCCACAGCGATGGACTGAGGCACCCAGGGGGCAATGAGGAAGTTCTGGCCTTTGGCCTTGGAAAAGTGGAAGCCATGCTCCGCAAGGAGGGGCTTCATCACATTGATATCACATACGTTGATCATTGGTTACCTCCAAATGAGTGTGGAGTGTGAAGAGTGGAGTGTGGAGTTGCGATCTGATGGCTGTGCTTCGCCTCACGAACCCTCTGTCATTGCGAGGAGCGTCAGCGACGTGGCAATCTCCTGGCGGAACCTTACGCGTGCTGTGCATAAATATAGACCGTACCGGGGGATTGCCACGCCAGTGTGCGCACTGGCTCGCAATGACATTCTTCTATTATAGGTGTTCGAAACTTATTCACTGACCAGCACATCCGCCAGGGAGGTATCTCCCAGGAAGGTGTCCAGGTTGTACAGGAACAGCACATCGGTGACCGCCTCACTGCGGATGACCAGGTCGATATTATCGTAATAATACCGGGGATCGATCATGGTGATGTGGTCAAAGTAGGGATACAGGAACTGGACCATGCAGTTGGCGTAGGAGTCCTTAAAGAGCAGCAGGCTCCGGCCGGTATCGGCGGTGGTGGTGATGTCCACCCGGGAATGGTTGCCGCCGAAGAAGACAGTGTAATGGTCCTTCTGGTTCAGAGCCTCCCGGTTGTAGAAGGAGCTGATGTCCGTGCCGTCGGGATAGCTGACGTAGTAGTTAATATTGGTCTGGGGGACGTAGATGTCCACCGTATCCAGGGCGGCGTGGCTGCCGGACTTGGAGGAGAGGGTTCCCTCAAAGGTGGTGGAAACGGTGTAAACCTGGTAAGTCTCCAGATCGGGATTGTACAGGCTCATCACGGGGGCGATCTCGGCATAGGCATAGGCCGCCGCCAGACTGGTCCAGTGGTGGTCGGTTTTGTAATACAGGTAGCGGCTGTTGTGGCGCTTCAAGGTCTTGGTCACGTCCACAAAGGTGGGGCCCTCCAGCATTTCCTGCAGCATGGCCAGGTCTGCCTCCTGGTCCCGGGCGGGAGCGTTCTCCGGCAGCTTGTCGGAAAGGACGGTGATGGCATTGGGAGCCACGCACATGACCATGTTTACGCCGGGATAGTTGGCCGCAAAGGTATTGATGGCGGCCATGTTCCGCTCTACTTGGGCCATATTGGGATCGCTTGGAACCTGGATGAGGTAGTCCTCTTCACACAGGTACACGCCGCTGGCCTCTTTCTGGCCCAGCAGCTGATTAAATTTGAGATTCAGCGTCATCCACAGGTCCCGGCCCGGAAACTGGTCCGCAACGTAGCTGCCCAGATCGCTGAGGAAGCTT
This sequence comes from Faecousia sp., assembly GCA_045533345.1. Taxonomy (GTDB): domain Bacteria; phylum Bacillota; class Clostridia; order Oscillospirales; family Oscillospiraceae; genus Faecousia. Next base: position 4,043 of record JAZSHO010000184.1, read on the forward strand.
TCGGAGAAGCCCGGAAACTGGGCCAGACTGCGGTTTTCGCTTTCGGAAAAGTCCTTATCGGGCGTGATCACACTCAGGACCACAAAAATGGCCACGGTACCCACCAGCAGCCAGCTGAGCAGCTGACCCTGCAGGCGGCGGTTCCGCTGAAAAGGGGTACGCCGCCGGGGACTGCGGGGAATATTCTGATTTTGTTCCACAGTTGCGACCTCCTTTTAGAATTGGAAATACAGGAAAGAGGAATAGGTGCTGGACATCATACCGGCGATGCAGAGCATCAGCAGGATGCCGAACCAAAGTACGGACAGGTAAACAGGCAGTTTGCTCTCACCCCGGAGGGCATTGTTGCCCAGCTTGGCACCCAGAGGGAAGGAAGCAAACGCGCCAATGAGCAGCACAATCCAGCTGCCACTGAAGTAATACCGGGCATTGGCATCCACCAGACCCGCCGCGCCGATGCCGAACATCCGGCCCAGCCATAGAAATGCGCTGCCAAGACTGGGAGAGAAGAAGAACACCCAGCCGATGAGCACCAGAATCAGCGTAAAGAACTGCTTGACGATTTTGGGGATGTACTCCAGCAGCGGAGCCAGCACAAACTTCTCCAGCAGCAAAATGCCGCCGTAGTACAGACCCCAGAAGATGAAGTTCCAGCTGGCACCGTGCCAGATACCGGTCAGCGCCCAGACGATCAGCAGGTTGCGCACTGTCTTGCCGGTACCCTCCCGGCTGCCGCCCAGGGGGATGTAAATGTAATCCCGGAACCAGGCACCCAGGGACACATGCCACCGCCGCCAGAATTCGCTGACAGAGGAAGACATATAGGGATAGTCAAAGTTGGGATTGAAGTCGAAGCCGAACATGGTGGCAAGGCCGATGGCCATGTCGGAATAACCGCTGAAGTCGAAATACAGCATCAGCGCATAGGAAACCGCGCCCAGCCAGGCGGAAGCCACGCTGATTTCCTCGGGAGCCAGAGCGGTGAGGGCATAAAACGTCGTGCCAATGGTATTGGACAGCAGTACCTTTTTGGACAGGCCTACGAGGAACATCCGCACACCCCGGCCAAACTTCACGGAAGACAACCGCCGCTCGTGGAGCTGCTGGGCCATGGCAGAATACTGGACGATGGGGCCGGACACCAGCTTGGGGAAGAAAGTGACAAACAGGGAGAATTCCAGAATGTTCTTTGCCGTCGGGGCCTTGTCCCGGTACACATCGAACAGGTAAGAAAGAATCGAGAAGGTGAAGAAGGACACACCCATGGGCATGGACAGCTGCCGCACGGGGATGGAGGTACCCAGCAGGCCATTGACGTTCTCAATGACGAAGCCCCAGTACTTGAAAAATCCCAGCAACAGCAGATTCACAATGACGCTGGAAACCAGCACGCCCTTGGCGGAAGCCTCATTTTCCTTCCGGGCGGCCATCTGCAGACCGGAGAAATAGTTAAAGAGGATGATGAGAATCATCAAAAAGACGTATTCCGGACTGCCCCAGGCGAAGAACAGCAGGCTTAAGGCAAGCAGCACAATATTCTTGCCCACCATGGTGGGGATCAGCTTGTGCAGCAAAATTGCCAGAGGAAAGAAAATAAAAACAAAGCTTAAATCATTAAATGCCATGTTCCGCCCTCCTTAGATCGCACCCAGAAAAGCCTTCTGGGCGGCAGCAGAATTGGCGTTGACCACGAACAGTATGTAATTGCCCCGGACTTCGATGACGGCATTGTTGCTGAGCATTTCAAACTGCTCCACGCCGTAACCCTCGAAGGTATTCTTCTGGGTGGCAATTCTGGCTTCCACAGCGGCACGGACCATCTCCTGCTGGCTCATGTCGGAAAGCTTTACGATCAGCAGTTCCTCTGCCATCATGTTGGTGGTGGGGTAATAGAGGATACACGCTTCAAACTGGGCAGGGTCCAGCCCGTAAAAGCGCTTGATCATCTTGTTGTCGCCGGAGAGCATATTGGTCATGTCGATTTCCGCGGTGACCGCTGCTTCCACGTCAGCGGGTTCTGCATTGCTGACGGTATTGCCGCCGAACATGATCATAAGAGATACCACCGCCACCGCCACAATGACCCAGCGGATGAGGCCGAAAAATGCAGTTTTCATGTTACTCGACCCCCTCCATCAGCATGGCCGCCACCAGGCAGCTGGCCCAGTAGGGATAGAATTCCTTACGGAAATGGATGCCGTCCGGGTCCCACAGGTTGGGATAGCTGACGGCCAGATAGTCACAGTTGGCGAACAGGATGCCGTTTTCCTCACAGGCTGCCTCCAGGGCTGCGCTCCATTCGGGAATGGCGCGCCATTTCTGGGACTTCTCAAAGGCCGGGTCCTTGGCAGGAAGAATGGAGCTGACCACGATGGTGGCGTTGGGCAGCCTCTCCCGGAGGGTGTTGACGGTTTCCATGTACTCCGTCACATATTCCTCCGCCGTATCCCAGTAGCCGATGGAACTGTCGTTCAGGCCGTAGCACAGGAAAATCTGGGAGGGGTTCCGGGCCACGATGGTATCCACATAGGAAGCCAGGTTGCGGATGGTGTGGCCGCCGTCGGCCAGCACGTTGTTCTTGTCCAGGAAGTTCCGGTACCAGAAGCCAACGGCACGGGAGTCGCCCAGCAGCACATAGTCCTTGATCAGGGAGAAGGGGTCCATGGTGCCGTTATTCAGCTGCAGCAGAATCTGGTCCCGCTGGGCATCGATCTCGGCCTGGTAGATGTCCTGCCGGACCTGTATGACCACCGCCGGATCCTTCTGCTCCAGTTCTTCCAGATAGGCGATGCCCGCAGCAACAGCCTTATCCTGTTCCGTTTCCTTTTCGCCCCCAAACAGGGTCCCGGCCAGAATGATGACCAGAACCACCACCAGCAGCACCGTCAGGGGTCCGATGGGTAATTTCTTTTGATTGTTACGCATAATAAACCGCCAATCTTTCGGATTTTTTGTCATAGATTTTAGTATTATACCATATTTATATTAATTTATCAACCGTTGTTTGGCGGCGAGTCAGCTCAGTAACAGGAAACCCCCGGGGATACCCCGGGGATTTCGAACTTATCCAAGAAAATAGATCGTGCAGGTGCGCCAGCCGAAGGCGATGCACTCTTCATAGGTGGGGAAATACAGGTCCATCCGGTCCCGCTTGATGGCGCCGCCGCAGTCCTCCGCCTCGGCAATGCCGTAGACATAGCTGCCGTCGTTGGCCACGATGAACATCCGGGTACCGTAAGGAATGAACCGGGGATCCACCGCCACGGTGCCTCTGTGAACCGTGGAACCGGTAGCCGTGATCATGTCGCAGCCCGGGTCCGTGTGGGTGTAGGCCGTGGCCCGGACGGTGTCGGTTTTGGTGTAGGTCAGCACCTCACCGGTGGGCAGGAGGATGTAGCCGTCACCGATGATGGGCATTCCGTGGGGGTCCACCGCCCCTACCGCCTCGCCGGTACCCACCGCCACCACCTCTATCACCGGAGCAATGGTCTGCTTTTCGCTGAGGATCTTCCGCTCTGCCTCCACGCCGTTGATGTAGGTCACATCGGCAGTGCGCAGGACCTCCCCGTCCCGGCCCCGGATGAGAACCTCCCGGTCTCCCCGGGGGATGGAGGCATCGGAGCAGTATGTAGCCTGGTGATGCACGGTGGTGGTATAGGTTTCCTGCTGCTGCAGGACTCTGTCCACCCGCAGGATCATGCCGTCAAAGACAGACACATCCTCCGGGTGGGACAGAACATCCCCGGCCTCTACCTCCAGATTCAGCCGGGCCAGCAATTCCCCAACGGTTTCGTTTCCGGCTTCCACAGTCATTGCCTCTCCATGGTGACTGACCAGAACGTTCCGGGCCTGGTTCATATTGATGGCGGCAGAGCCGTCCGTGGTATCGCTGTCGTTTCCCTCCAGAGCCAGGCCCCTTTCGGAAAGGACCTCCCGGGGGGCGGTGGCCATCCGGTCACCGTCGGTGATGACGTAGGTTTTGGCGAAGGCCGTCTGGGACAAAGCCGTCACGGCGAGCACCATGGGCAGCACCACCGCTGCCATGTGGATCAGCCAATTTTTCCTTCTCCGAGCAAAACGTCTCTTTTTGCGCATGGACTGTTACCTCCCTCGTAAATCGACACATTCTCTCTTTGAAGTCGCATTTATTACAAGTTATTACATTTTATAACGATTCGCTGATTTATGGATTTATTATACTAAAATTTCTTAAAAAGTCAAGCTTTTATTTGATTTTACGTTGTTTCGACAACTTTTTTCAATGTTTTTATCGCAAAATTATGTAAACACATCCGCGAGGTTTTGGTCGGATTTTCAATATTTTTCTGATATCTTGTGGCAAAAGGTTACAAATGTTAACATAAGCGGTCGAATTATGCAGCCTCCTCTTGCACCCCGGTTTCCCGGCATTATGTGGCCCAAAGCACGACGTGGCAATCCCTTTCAACTGTTATCTTGACTTTTGGGGAAGTTTGTGATACTTTTGAGTAGTAAAAGGCCGTGATGAAGACACGCCTGTCCGGAAAGATTCCCAGAGAGGGGCCCATTTGGTGCAAGGACCCTGTACCCCTGCCGGAGAGGATACCACTTCTGAGCCGCGTGTGCGGAAATGCCACGCCGGGTACGCCCGTTAACGCGTCAATGAGTGACGGCTTATGCCGTAACCAGGGTGGAACCGTGGAATACTTTTGTATCCCACCCCTGATCTTTTCAGGGGGTGGGTATTTTTTATACCCTTCTCCCCCAATTTTAAGGAGGGAATATTATGTCCGAAGAAAATCTGTACACCTTTGAAAACCCCGAATACCGCAAAACCTTCTGGCACACCAGCTCCCACGTCATGGCCCAGGCTGTCAAGCGTCTGTGGCCCGAGGTCCAGCTGGCCATCGGCCCCGCCATCGACGAGGGCTGGTACTACGACTTTGACGCTCCCTTCTCCTTCACCCCCGATCACTTAAAGCAGATCGAAGGCGAGATGAAGAAGATCGTCAAGGAGCGCATCCGTCTGGAGCGCAGCGAAAAGTCCCGGGAAGAAGCCATTGCCTGGGCTGAGGCAAACAACGAGCCTTACAAGAAAGAACTGATCGAGGATCTGCCCGCTGATGCTGTCATCAGCTTCTACACCCAGGGCGAATTCACCGACCTCTGCGCCGGTCCTCACCTGGACCACACCGGCCGTCTGCGCCACAACGGCTTCAAGCTGACCAAGTCCTGCGGTGCTTACTGGCGCGGCGACAGCAACCGCAAGATGCTGCAGCGTATCTACGGCATCGGTTTCCCCAGCAAGGACGAGCTGGATGAGTATCTGCGCAAGCAGGAAGAGGCTCTGAAGCGGGACCACAACAAGCTGGGCCGGGAGCTGGAATTCTTCACCACCGTGGAAGAAATCGGCCAGGGCCTGCCCATCCTGCTGCCCAAGGGCGCAAGAGTCATCCAGACCCTGCAGCGCTGGGTGGAGGACGAGGAGCAGAAGCGCGGCTACCTGCTGACCAAGACCCCCCTGATGGCAAAGCGTGACCTGTACCGGATCTCCGGCCACTGGGATCATTACCTGGACGGCATGTTCATCCTGGGCGACCCCCACGATGAGGAGAAGGAGTGCTTCGCCCTCCGGCCCATGACCTGCCCCTTCCAGTACCAGGTCTATCTGAACCGGGCAAGAAGTTACCGTGGCCTGCCCATGCGTCTGGGTGAAACCTCCACCCTGTTCCGTAACGAGGACTCCGGCGAAATGCACGGTCTGATCCGTGTCCGCCAGTTCACCATTTCCGAGGGCCACCTGGTGCTGCGGCCCGATCAGCTGGAGGAAGAGTTCAAGGGCTGCCTGGAGCTGGCCAAGTACTGCCTGGATACCGTGGGCATGCTGGAAAACTGCTCCTTCCGCTTCAGCCAGTGGGATCCCGCCCGTGCCGGCATTAAGTACGAGGGTACTGCCGAGCAGTGGGAAGAGGCGCAGCGTGTCATGGGTGAGATCCTGGACAACCTGGGCGTAGAGTACGAGATCGGCATCGACGAGGCCGCTTTCTACGGCCCCAAGCTGGACATCCAGTACAAGAACGTTTTCGGTAAGGAAGACACCATCGTCACCATCCAGATCGATATGCTGCTGGCTCAGAAGTTCGGCATGGAATACACCGATTCCGACGGCCAGAAGAAGATCCCCTATATCATCCACCGTACTTCTCTGGGCTGCTACGAGCGGACCCTGGCTTACCTCATCGAGCGGTATGCCGGTGCCCTGCCCCTGTGGATGATGCCCACCCAGGTCAAGGTCCTGCCCATCACCGACCGTGCCCACGAGTATGCCAAGGAGCTGGCCGATAAACTGAACGCACTGAACATCCATTCCGAGACCGACTGCCGCAGCGAAAAGCTGGGCTATAAGATCCGCGAGGCTCAGATGCAGAAGATCCCCTATATGCTGGTCATCGGCGACCGGGATATGGAGAACGGCACCGTTTCCGTCCGTACCCGTAAGGGCGAGGACCTGGGCGCCATGACTCCCGACGCTTTCATCGCAAAGTGTCTGATGGAGATCGCCACCAAGTCCAAAGAGGTCTAAGCTGTTATATGAAACCAGGCCGCCCGGTGGGCGGCCTGGTTTTTTGGAATTGTAAATTATTGTTTAGCGGCGAGTCGCCGCGGACAATTCGCACGAACTGCTATGCTTGTCGCTACCCGACCGCTCGGCCCGGTAACGCTTTTGCGGTGGTAAATTATTGTTTAGCGGTGTAATGAGTGCTGGGCACCAAGGCTCCCTCTGACGAGGGAGCTGTCGCCGAAGGCGACTGAGGGAGAGATAAAAATGTGCGATTTACACTAACTATAAGTTAAAACGTAATATTTTCTCTCCCCCAGTCACGCTGTTCGCGTGCCAGCCCCCTCGTCAGAGGGGGCCGAGGGTGCGGTGCACATCGTTCACTAAACTACAATTTACCTGCGCAGCAACGTTACCGGGCAGAGTTAATGGGTGACGATTTCTTCCGCAGTCCGTGCACATAGCACCCACGGTCGAGCGCAATCAGGATACGTGGGATTTCGTCCTGTGTTCGTAACGAATTGTCAGCGGCGACTCGCCGCCCGGGGTTCATAAATTATTTACGGAAACTTCCATTTTTCCTCTTGCTTTTTCTCCCGCTGTGGGGTATTATGTATTAGCACTCAAGAACGCAGAGTGCTAAACCGCATAGATAAAGGCAGGCAATACCTGCAATCTAAATACATTTTGTATATCGGAGGAAATTCAAATGAAACTGAAGCCTATGGCAGACAACATTCTGCTTAAAGCCCATGAGGCTCCCGAGACCACCGTTTCCGGCATCATCCTGGCTCCTTCCAACAAGGAAAAGCCCATGATCTACGAAGTGGTTTCCGTCGGCCCCGGCACCAAGGACGTGGAAATGATCATCAAACCTAACGACCGCGTTGTGGTCGGCAAGCATGTCGGCACCGACGTGACCATCGACAAGATCGACTACAAGTTCGTCAAGCAGGACGACGTCCTGGCTGTTGTCACCGACTAAGGAGGATTTTCACTATGGCAAAAATGATCGTTTACGGCGAAGAAGCCCGTAAGAAGCTGCAGTCCGGCATTGACCAGCTGGCCAATACCGTTAAGGTTACCCTGGGCCCCAAGGGCAGAAACGTTGTCCTGGGCAAGAAGTACGGCGCTCCCCTGATCACCAACGACGGCGTGACCATCGCCAAGGAAGTGGAGCTGGAGGATGCCTTTGAGAACATGGGTGCTCAGCTGATCCGCGAAGTTGCTACCAAGACCAACGATGTGGCCGGCGACGGCACCACCACCGCTACCCTGCTGGCCCAGGCCATCACCCGTGAGGGCCTGAAGAACCTCAGTGCCGGTGCCAACCCCATGGTCATGCGCAAG
>JAZSHO010000099.1:0-23650 GCA_045533345.1 Faecousia sp.
GGCTACGGTGCCCATGCCGCCGGTGTTCAGACCGGTGTCATTGTCGCCGGCACGCTTGTGGTCCATGGAGGATACCATGGGCTTGACGCATTTGCCGTCGGTGAAGGCCAGAACGGAAACCTCGGGACCGGTGAGGAATTCCTCAATGACGATGTGGTCGCCGGACTTGCCAAAGACATGGTTTTCCATCATGTCCCGGACAGCCTGCTTGGCTTCGTCACGGGTCTGGGCGATGATGACACCCTTGCCCAGAGCCAGGCCGTCGGCCTTGATGACGGTGGGGATGGGAGCGGTTTCCAGATAGGAAAGGGCGGCTTCCATGTCGTCAAAGACTTCGTAGGCGGCGGTGGGGATGCCGTACTTCTTCATCAGGTTCTTAGAGAAGACCTTGGAGCCTTCGATGATGGCGGCGCAGGCCCGGGGGCCGAAGCAAGGAATGCCCTTTGCCTCCAGGGCATCCACGCAGCCCAAAACCAGGGGGTCATCGGGAGCCACCACCGCATAGTCGATGGCGTTTTCCACGGCGAAGGACACGATTTTCTCGATATCCGTGGCACCGATGGCGACGCAGGTGGCATCGGCAGCGATGCCGCCGTTGCCCGGGAGGGCGTAAATGGTTTCCACGGTGGGATTCTTTTTCAGAGAGCGGATGATGGCATGTTCCCGGCCACCGCCGCCCACAACGAGCAGTTTCATAGGAAAAACCTCCAGAATATCTCTGTCATTGCGAGGAGCGAAGCGACGTGGCAATCCCCTATGGTTTCCCGGAATGTTCGGGAGATTGCCACGCCAGTGTGCGCACTGGCTCGCAATGACACGTTGTTTTTGGGGTATCTAAAACGCACCGACAGGGGGCAGCCCATTTGGGCCGTCCCCTGAGGTAAAAATCTTAGTGGTGGAACAGCCGCATGCCGGTGAAGGCCATGACGATGCCGTTCTTGTCGCACTCTTCGATGACCAGGTCGTCACGGATGGAACCGCCGGGCTCGGCGATGTACTTGACGCCGGAAGCAACACCACGCTTGACGGAGTCGGGGAAGGGGAAGAACGCATCGGAGCCCAGAGCAACCGCGTCACGGGAATTCAGCCATGCACGCTTCTCTTCGGCAGTCAGAGGCTCGGGACGGACGGTGAAGTAGTTCTGCCAGATGCCCTCGGCACAGACATCCTCTTCGTTGCCGTTGATGTAGCCGTCGATGACGTTGTCACGGCCGGGGCGACCCAGATCAGCACGGAAGGGCAGATTCAACGTCTTAGGATGCTGACGCAGGAACCAGGTATCGGCCTTGCCGCCTGCCAGACGGACGCAGTGAACTCTGGACTGCTGACCGGCGCCAACGCCAATGGCCTGGCCGTCGTAGGCAAAGCAGACGGAATTGGACTGGGTGTACTTCAGGGTGATCAGGGAAACGATCAGGGCGATCTTGGCAGACTCGGGCAGTTCCTTATTGGCGGTAACGATGTTCTCCAGCAGGTGCTCGCCGATCTTAAAGTTGTTGCGGCCCTGCTCGAAGGTGATGCCGAAGATCTGCTTCCGCTCCTGGGCATCGGGGACGTAGTTGGGGTCGATCTTGACCACATTGTAGCCGCCCTTACGCTTGGCCTTCAGGATGGCCAGAGCCTCGTCGGTGTAGCCGGGGGCGATAACGCCGTCAGAAACCTCGGGCGCGATGAGCTTGGCGGTCATTTCGTCGCAGACGTCGCTGAGGGCCACCCAGTCGCCGAAGGAGCACAGACGGTCAGCGCCACGGGCCCGAACATAAGCACAGGCCAGAGGGTTCTCGTCCAGGCCTTCCACATCCTCCACAAAGCAGGCCTTCTTCAGGTCCGGGGGCAGCACCTTGCCAACGGCGGCGGAGGTGGGAGAAACGTGCTTGAAGGAGGTGGCACAGGCCATGCCGGTGGCTTCCTTCAGTTCCTTAACCAGCTGCCAGGAGTTCAGGGCGTCCATGAAGTTGATGTAGCCGGGACGGCCGTTGAGGATCTCGATGGGCAGCTCGCTGCCATCGTGCATATACAGGGAAGCAGGCTTCTGATTGGGGTTGCAGCCGTACTTCAGTTCAAAGTTTTTCATATCTGTTTATTCCTCCAAATTATATTCTGTCATTCCGAGCCAGTGCGCACACTGGCGTGGGAATCCCCCGGACATTCCGGGAGACTTTCGGAGATTGCCACACCAGTCTGCGGCCTGGTTCGCAATGACACTTTGGTTTTTTACTGGTGCTTATTGATAATTCTCTGCTGGTATTCGCCGCTCTCCAGGTCGGTGTAGCGGACGAACAGGGAGATCTTGTTGTTCTCGTCCAGGTTGGTCCACAGCTCTTCGGTGAAAGCGTCGATGTCGGCGGGGATGGAAACACGCTCGGGCTCGCCCTGGAAGGTGGGGATCACGGGGTTGCCGTCACAAACGTAGGTGTGCAGGAAGTGGCCCAGTCCTGCGGTGGCAGGATACTCCCAGAAGAAACGGGCGCAGGCATTGCCATCGGGGTCAGCGGCCTTCAGAATGGACATCTTGTAAGAGCCATCACCAGCCAGAAGACCGGAAATACGGGGGGTCCAGTTGGGGCCGTCGTCTTCAAACATCCGGGTCCGCAGGGCAGCTTCCCAGCTTTCGCCCCGGGACAGGTACTGCCAGATGGTATCGGTCTGGTCGCCGTTGGTGACGATGAGGCCGCGGCCTACCTCCCGGACGGGGTGGTAGATAATCAGGTGGGGATCCTTCATGAGGGCAGGATCGTGAGCCTCGGTGCGGATGCCGTCGGGCTCCCGGATGAATACCCGATTCCGGGAGTTGACGGAGCGGCCCATGATGAAATAGGCAGCGGCGGCCTTCTTGCCATCGGGGGTGATGCCCAGGACGATTCCGCGGCCGGGATAGGTATTGCCATCCAGGCGCTCAGCCATGGACTTGATTTCATAGACGTTCATGTTTGTTTTCCTCCATAATAATATCTGTCATTCCGAGCCAGTGCGCACACTGGCGTGGGAATCCCCCGGACATTCCGGGAGACCTTTGGAGATTGCCACACCAGTCTGCGGACTGGTTCGCAATGACATTCGGTTATTTTAGTTTTTTGCTAACTGGGCGCAGACGGTTTCCGCGGCCTGGGGCAGCAGGATCCATTCCGCCTGCTCCATGACCCGGCGCTGCAGAATTTCGGGGGTGTCCCCTTCTTCGATATAGACGGCGTTCTGGGCGATGATCTCGCCGCCGTCGGGAATTTCGTTGACGAAGTGGACGGTGGCACCGGTGACTTTCACGCCGTATTTCAGTGCTTCCTCGTGGACCCGGAGGCCGTAAAAGCCTTCGCCGCAGAAGGAAGGGATCAGAGCAGGGTGCACATTCAGGATCCGCTTGGGATAGTGGGAGGTGAACCGCTCCGTCAGGATGGTCATGAAGCCTGCCAGGATGATAACCTCGATGCCGTTGCTGTCGAGAATCTCCATCAGCTTGGTTTCAAAGCCCTCCTGGCCGCCGCACTCCTTCTTAATAAGGGTCTCGGTGGCGATGCCGGCCTTTTTCGCACGCTCCAGGGCATAGGCACCCCGGGCGTTGGATACCACCAGGACGATTTCACCGCTGTTCAGAACGGTACCCTGGGCATCGATCAGTGCCTGGAGGTTGGTGCCGCCGCCGGAAACCAGCACGGCAATTTTCGTCTTGGCCATCAGAGGATCACCTTTTCGGTGTCATGGGCGATGATCTCGCCGATGACGTAAGCGTCGATGCCGTTGTCCTTCAGAATGCTGAGGGAGGTTTCCACCTCTTCGGCGGGAACCACGATGCTCATGCCAACGCCCATATTGTAGGTGTTGTACATGTCCCGCTCGGGGATGTTGCCCCACTTGGCGATGACATCGAAAATGGGCAGCACCTTGACGGCAGACTTGTCGATCTTGGCGCAGAGGCCGTCGGGAATGGAACGGGGAATGTTCTCGTAGAAGCCGCCGCCGGTAATGTGGCTGATGCCCTTGACGTTGACCTTTTCCAGCAGGGCCAGAACGGGCTTGACATAGATCTTGGTAGGCACCAGCAGTGCCTCGGCAATGGTCTTGCCACCCAGTTCTTCTCTGGGGATGTACAGTTCGGGATTGTTGTTGTCGATGTCGAAGACCTTCCGGCACAGGCTGAAGCCATTGGAATGGATGCCGGTGGAGGGCAGAGCGATGACCACGTCACCGGCTGCCATCTTGGAATTGTCGATGATCTTCTTCTTATCCACGATGCCCACGGCGAAGCCGGCCAGGTCGTAGTCTTCTACCGGCATGAGGCCGGGATGCTCAGCGGTTTCGCCGCCGATGAGGGCAGCGCCGGACTGGACGCAGCCCTCGGCCACACCGCCGACGATCTCGGCGATCTTTTCGGGGATGTTCTTGCCGCAGGCAATGTAGTCCAGGAAGAACAGAGGCTTTGCGCCTACGCAGATAATATCGTTGACACACATGGCCACGGCGTCGATGCCGATGGTGTCGTGCTTGTCCATGAGAATGGCCAGCTTCACCTTGGTGCCGCAGCCGTCGGTACCGGAAACCAGAACGGGCTCTTCCATACCGGCGATGGGCAGACCGAAGCAGCCACCAAAGCCGCCCACGTCATCCAGGCAGCCTTCGTTGCGGGTACGGGCCACGTGCTTCTTCATCAGTTCCACCGCACGGTAACCGGCGGTAATGTCAACACCGGCAGCGGCATAGCTGGCAGAATGGGAATTCTTGTGATCCATAAGATTAAAGCTCCTTTTCAGAAGTTATATTGATGCATGTCATTGCGAGGAGCCCCGGCAGGGGCGACGTGGCAATCCCCCGGACATTCCGGAAACCTTGGGGGATTCCCACGCCAGTGTGCGCACTGGCTCGGAATGACAGTGTTCTATTTTTGGTGCAGTCGTTACTCCTCGCCGGTCCAGCAGTAGGTGCAGACCTTTTCCCGGTCCAGGCCGATGGATTCCAGTAATCCGTCCAGGGTCTGATAGACCAGGGAGTCAAAGCCCATCTCCTTACAGATGGCGCTGAGCAGGCACTGGCCGCGCTCGGTATTGGCATCGGCGTACTCTTCCACGTACTGCTGGCCCTTTTCACCTTCCAGCTTCTGGATCATCTTCCGGGTCAGCAGTTCCATTTCGGAATTGCTCCGGGAGAAGTTCAAAAACTTACAGCCGTACATAATGGGCGGGCAGGCGGAACGCATATGCACTTCCTTGGCGCCGCTGCGGTACAGGAAGTCAACGGTTTCCCGCATCTGGGTGCCGCGAACAATGGAGTCATCCACCAGCATCAGCTTCTTACCCTCGATCAGCTCGGGGACGGGAATCTGCTTCATTTCCGCCACCAGATTCCGGATCTCCTGGTTGGAGGGAGTAAAGGACCGGGCCCAGGTGGGGGTATACTTGACGAAGGGACGGGCAAAGGTTTTGTGGGAATAGTTGGCATAGCCAATGGCATGGGGCAGACCGGAATCGGGAACACCTGCCACATAGTCCACATCCGGCATGATGCCCTTTTCTTCCTCATTCCGGGCCATGATCTCACCGTTGCGGCAGCGCATGACCTCCACATTCATACCCTCGTAGTTGGAGTTGGGATAGCCGTAGTAGCTCCACAGGAAGGCGCAGATCTTCATCTTCTCACCGGGAGGAGACAGCTGTTCGTAGCCGTCAGCGGTAATCTTTACGATTTCGCCGGGTCCCAGGTTGTATTCCGGGGTGTAGCCCAGCTTCTGACAGGCGAAGGATTCCATGGCAGCGCAGTAGCCGGTTTCGCTCTTGCCGATGACGATGGGGAGTCTTCCCACCCTGTCCCGGGCGGCAATGATGCTGTCCTTGGTCAGAATCAGCAGAGAGCAGGAGCCCTCGATGACTTCCTGTGCATGACGGATGCCTTCCACCAGATCTTCCTTCTGGTTGATGATGGCGGCGGTCAACTCGGTGGCGTTGACCTTGCCGGAGGACATGGCCATGAACTGATGGCCGGGACCGGAGAAGGCTTCCTCCACCAACGCCTCGGCATTGTTGATGATACCCACAGTGGACAGGGCAAACATGCCCAGATGGGAACGGACCAGCAGCGGCTGGGGATCGGTGTCCGATATACAGCCAATGCCGACGGTGCCGTCCAGTTTTTTCAGATCCCCTTCAAATTTGGTGCGGAAAGGGGTGTTTTCGATGTTGTGGATCTGGCGCTGGAAGCCCTTCTCTTCATCGTAGATGGCCATACCGCCCCGCTTGGTACCCAGGTGGGAATGGTAGTCCGTGCCAAAGAAAACATCGTATTTGCAATTTTTACGGGAAATCGCCCCGAAGAAACCACCCATAGGTGTTATCCTCCTTAGAGATTACGGAAAAACTGTCATTCCGAGCCAGCGCTCACACTGGCGTGGGAACCCCCCGGATAGAAGTGACATCTCCGTATGGTTTGGGAGATTGCCACACCAGTCTGCGGACTGGTTCGCAATGACAGAGATGTTTTTTTGATCAAGCAAAGAACAGCTTGTTCAGAGTCAAGAGATCGATGTACTGGCCGTCCTTGTAGACACGCATGTTGCCGGAGGCGACCTCGTCGATGAGCATCACGTTGCCCTCGGGATCGTAGCCGAACTCGAACTTGATGTCGTACAGCTCCAGGCCCTTGGCAGCCAGATCCTCAGCAACGATCTTGGTGATCGCCTGGGTCTGAGCCTTCAGAGAATCGTACTGCTCCGCGGTCATGACACCCAGATCCACCAGGCCGTCCTTGGTGACCAGGGGATCGCCCAGAGCATCGTTCTTGAAGGTGGTCTCAACATAGTAGGGCAGATCCTGGCCCTCGGTGCAGTAATCCTTATAACGGCGCAGAAAGGAACCCACAGCCTTGCGGCGGAAGATGACCTCCAGGCCCTTGCCGAAAACCATGGCAGGCAGGACTTCCATGGTAGTGTTACCCAGGTCAGCATTGACATAGTGGGTGCGGATGCCGGCGGCATTGATCTTCTCGAAGTAGTAAATGGACATACGCGGGTTCACGTCGCCCACGCCCTCGATGGTCAGACCCACGGAGTTTTCACCGGGATCGAACACACCGTCCTTGCCGGTGCAGTCATCCTTGAACAGCAGCAGGCAGTTGCCATTGGGCAGAGCGTAAACATTCTTGGTCTTACCGGTGTACAGCAGCTTCAGGTTTTCCATAATAAATACCTCTTTCATTAAATGTGATAAATTGACAGTTGACAGTTGAAAATTGAAAATTATGGTGTCGGCTTCGCCGACGTTTGAAAACCATTTCCGCAAGGAAATACCTTAATTTTCAATTGTCCATTTTCAATTTTGAATTTCCTTCTGCAGTGCGGCGTCCTTTTCCAGCACCTTGGCGGCATCGGCTTTCCGCTTGGCAGAGAGCTTCTCAGCAAGGGCAGCGTCCTCCACAGCCAAGATCTGGGCAGACAACAAAGCGGCATTGACTCCCCCATTGATGGCTACGGTGGCAACAGGAATGCCGGAGGGCATCATGACCGTAGACAGAAGGGCGTCCATGCCGTCTAAACAGGTAGATTTACAGGGAATGCCGATGACAGGCAGAGTGGTATTGGCAGCGATGGCACCGGCCAGATGGGCAGCCATACCGGCAGCGGCAATGATCACGCCGAAGCCATTTTCCCGTGCGGACACAGCAAAATCACGGGCTTCCTCGGGCGTGCGGTGGGCAGAATAGACGTGGCACTCGTAGGGAATCTCCAGGGACTTAAGCGTATCCATGGTTTTGCGCAGGATGGGCAGATCGCTGTCGCTGCCCATGACAATTCCGACTTTTTTCACGCAGGTTACCTCCTTGACAAATAAAAAACAAAAAGGGCGCACTAACCCCGGTAACGGGAAAGTGTGCCCAGACGGTCGGCTTATTGTTTGCCCTTACTCCGTGTGGTGCTCCACTAATCCGTCAGTCATAAGGGTTCATTTCAATACGATATTCATTATACACGATGGCCTATTTTTCGTCAATTCCGCAGAAATACAAATTCTGGTTTTTTTTGACCGCTTTCCATGTGTATCTTGCCAAATCCCCTGTTTGCCGTCTTAGCAAAAAACACCCCGGAGAAAAACTCCAGGGTGCAATGCAAATTTTATACAGTGCGGGTCCATTCGGTAAAGAGCAGGCCGGCAGCTGTCAGGATCAGCTGATACAGGAAAATATGGGTAGGCGTCAGCAGCTCCACAGCGCCCAGATAGCTTAAGCAGAGCATGATCAGCATGCCCACAATGCCGCACAGCAGATAGTACGCCGTGCCCATGCGGCAGGAAGTACGCAGAGCCCGGGAGCCGGTGACGGCATAGGCATAGGAAACCAGCTCATCCCGGGTAGCAAAGGCCAGGCCGGTGGCCTGGGGATCCGGCTGCCGGTCCCGGAGGGTCTGGCGGACTTCCCGGGCAGGGAAGGCAATGCGCCGGGTATTGACCTTGAACTTGCTGCGCAGCAGACCGTCGGTGAGCATAAAGTCGCCGCCGGTGAGAACGGGGGTCAGCTTCCGGTAGCCGCAGAGGGCAACCAGTCCGCCGGAGGCAGAGCGCATCTTGGCATAGGAAATGGCGAAGACCGCGCACAGCTGGCCGTCGATGGCAGCGTACACTGCGGAATTGACCATAGTGCCCTCGGGGATCTCCACGCCCATGTCCTGGAGGAAATGGAGGTTGCCCAGCAGCACAGGCTCGTCACAAACCTCACCGCCGATGCCGCCGTCCCCATAGTTCTGGAAATTCACCACGGAATGCTCCACACCGTCCCGGCTGGCCAGCAGCTGGCGGAACACAGGGATCAGACCGCTGCCGGAGGCGCAGATCAGACTGGTGGTATAGGAAACCACCTGGTCGGGATCCCGGTCGCCGTAGAACTTGACACCGTTGAGCTTGGTGGAGCCATTGGGGAAGATGTCCTCATCCCGCAGGGGGAAGGCAGCCTTGCCGCAGAGGCCCTTGACACCCTGCCAGCCGCAGATCACGGTGCCCACCATGTGCAGCCGCTTTTCCAGAATGGCCATAGGCCGGGACAGGGCAACGTAGAAGCCGGAAGGCACCGCCACCAGCAGACTGGTGGACAGGACCTGGACGCCCAGGCTGACACCGTGAAGCACACCTGCAAACACCGCGATGCCGATGCAGGCAAAGAGGCACAGGAAAGCATAGCTGCTCTGGAGTTTCTCGGGACCGGAGGGAACATCGTAATTGTCCATGAAGTCGTCCACATCACCATGGGTCCGCAGGATACCGGCTTTGCCCTCATAGTAATCCGGCTCTTTCACCAGAGCGTGGAGGCGGACTGCTTTACGCAGGGTATCCATCTGGGCCATTTCGGTGGTGCGCCGCTGGTATCTTGCCCACAGGGCCATAGCCACCTGGAGGCTGAAGGCAGCGCAGAAGGGGATCCGCAGTTCCTGCAGGCAGAACACCGCGTCGGCGCAGCAGGCGGCGAAGGTAATGCTCAGCAGCGTATTGATGGTGAAGCGGCCCCGGAGCAATTCTGCCAGGCCGTCCAGCATCTGGTTGCTGCCCATGAGGGCAGACAGCAGCATGGCCAGCACCTGGGTGAAGATCACCAGCCGCAGCCGGTTCTCAGGCACCAGGCCCATGGAATACATGGTCGCCACAGCGGCGCAGCCGATGACGATCAGCAGATTCAGCACAATGGCAATCTGCAGCCGGGTAATGCCCTGCTCCGGCAGTTCATAGTACCGCTTTTCCGCACCGGCCACCAGCTTGCGCTTCAGTTCCCGGAGCCGTGCCCGGGGATTCAGTTCAATAATGGGGGGAGTGGCGGGGGCAGGTGCCTCTTCCGCTGCGGGTTCCTCCGCTTTTTCTTCCCCGGCAGGTGCCTCTTCCCCGGAAACCGGTTCGGGAAGCTCCATACGGATAGTGGCGTCTTCAGAAACCGCAGGCTCCACCTCTTCCGCTTCCCGGGTTTCCGAGCGGACTTCCTTGATGATCTGCTCCATGCGGATGGTATCTCCCAGCATGGGGTCGGGAACGGTTTCTTCCTCCTCTGCTTCCTCCGGTTCTTCCGAAGCTGCGGGAATCTCCGGCACCGTAACCTCCGGCAGATTCATGAGGTTTTCCAGTTCCTCATCCGGTTCCACTGCCTCGGGCTCCGGGGCATCGAGAAACTCGTTGAGAATATCGTCCAGGTCAAATTCCTGGGTATCGTGCTTGTTGTCCATAATGGATTCCTCCTGGGTTAGATGCGCTGGCGGACTGCCTCGTACAGCAGGATGGATGCGGCAGCGGAGGCGTTCAGGGAAGAGATGCGGCCCTTCATGGGGATGTGGACGCAAACATCGCAGTTCTTCCGGACCAGCTGGCTCATGCCGTCGCCCTCGTTGCCGATGACGATGGCGGCAGGGCCGGTGAGGTCCGCCTTATACATGGGGATGGAGCCTTCGGCGGCGGTGCCGTAGATCCAGACGCCCTTCTCTTTCAGCTCGTTGATGGCATTGTTGATATTGGTGACCCGGGCCACCTTCATGTACTCCACGGTGCCGGCGGAAGCCTTGGCCACGGTGGCCGTCAGACCCACGCTGCGGCGCTTGGGGATGATGACGCCGTGGGCACCGGCGCACTCCGCGCTTCTCATAATGGCACCCAGATTGTGGGGGTCGGAAAACTCGTCACAGATGACGATGAGGGGGGCCTCTCCACGGGAGGCAGCTTCCTCCAGAATATCGTCGATGGTGTAGTAGGTATGGGCAGCGGCCAGAGCGATGATACCCTGGTGGGCCCGGGTAGTGGACATCTGGTCCAGCTTCCGGCGGTCGACGGGAACCACCACGGCACCGGCTTCCTTGGCTTCCGCAGCCAGCCGCTGCAGGCCCCGGTCCGTATCACCCATGGCAACAAACACCTTGTCGATGGTTCGTCCTGCCTTCAGCGCTTCCTGCAGGGCATTGCGGCCTTCCAGCTGACCTTCCACTTCTTCCACAACCGCCCGCTCAGCGAAGCGGTCTGCCCGGCGGGGACCATTGTCCCGGCGAGGGCCATTGTCACGTCCGTTAGGACGACGTTTTTCGTTCATGCAAATATCCTCCATATGTGGGGTAACCATACTTATAGATTTTACAATTATAGCAGAAGAAGCGCAATTTCACAACAAAAAAATTTTTCAGCGCAGAAATTTAACAATTCTTCCGGAAATTCACAGAAAGTTTACCCCAAAAAAGGAATCGTTCATTGCTTACGGCGGGAAAATGTGTTATGATGGGGCAAATGTATGGAAAAGCAAGGAGGACAACGCGATGGAAGAAAATCGCAAGGATCCCAAAAATAACAATAACAAACCCCCTGAGGGAGAAAAGCCCAAGGCCAGTATGGGCCCGGCGCTGATCATCACGCTGGCATTGGTGCTGCTCTTCGGCTGGATCTACAATACTGTCAGCAACAGCCAGTATCAGGAAACCACCTACTCTGACTTCATTGCCGCCAAAGAGGCGGGGCAGATCGTGGAAGCGGAGATCACGTCCGACCGGATCGTGTATCTGACCAAGGAGGAAGCCGACAAGGATCCCTCCATCCAGAAAGCCAGCTACACCGGCCTGCCCTACGGCAATTTCATGGAGCTGGCCAACGAGCTGGAAGCCATGGGCGTAAAAGTGAACGTCCCCATTAAGGAAGACAATTCCATGATCATGATGGTACTGTACTACGCCATTATGTTCACAGTGCTGTTCTTCTTTATGCGCAACCTTACCAAGCGCATGAGCGGCGACGGCATGATGGGCGGTTTCGGCAAATCCAAGGCCAAGGTCTACATGGAAAAGCAGACCGGTGTCACCTTCAAAGATGTGGCAGGCCAGGACGAGGCTAAGGAGTCCCTCCAGGAAATCATTGATTTCCTCCACAATCCCCAGAAGTATGCGGACATAGGCGCCAAGCTGCCCAAGGGCGCGCTGCTGGTAGGCTCCCCCGGTACCGGCAAAACCCTGCTGGCCAAGGCCGTGGCAGGCGAAGCGGATGTTCCCTTCTTCGCCATCTCCGGTTCCGACTTTGACGACAGCTTCGTGGGCGTCGGTGCCAGCCGTGTCCGGGACCTGTTCCAGCAGGCTGCCAAGGTGGCACCCTGTATCATCTTCATCGATGAGATTGACGCTGTGGGCCGGACCCGTGATGCCCGGTACAGCTACAACGAGCAGACATTGAACCAGCTGCTGGGCGAGATCGACGGTTTCGATTCCAACAAGGGCATCGTATGCCTGGCTGCCACCAACCGTCCCGAAATTCTGGACAAGGCGCTGCTCCGGCCCGGCCGTTTTGACCGCCGGATCATTGTGGACAAACCCAATCTCCAGGGCCGTCTGGACACTTTGAAGGTCCACACCCGGAAGATACGCTTGGCAGAGGACGTGGACCTGCAGAAGCTGGCCCAGGCCACCGCCGGTGCCGTCGGCGCAGACCTGGCCAATCTGGTCAACGAGGCCGCACTTCGTGCTGTCCGCCAGGGCCGGAAGCTGGTGAACCAGGAAGATCTGATGGTCTCCTTTGAAACCGTCATTGCCGGTACCGAAAAGAAAAACACCGTTCTGGGTGAGATGGAAAAGCGGTTGGTTGCCTACCACGAGGTGGGCCACGCCCTGGTTTCCGCCCTGGAGAAGCGGGATATGCCCGTGACCAAGATCACCATCGTCCCCCACACCACCGGCGCTCTGGGTTACACCATGTATATGCCCGAGGAAGAAAAGTTCCTGTC
This sequence comes from Faecousia sp., assembly GCA_045533345.1. Lineage (GTDB taxonomy): Bacteria > Bacillota > Clostridia > Oscillospirales > Oscillospiraceae > Faecousia. Next base: position 12,694 of record JAZSHO010000099.1, read on the forward strand.
CACCCGGGACGAGCTGCTGGTGCAGCTGCGGGGCATGCTGGGCGGCCGTGCTGCGGAAATGGTAGCCTTCGGCACCATGACCAACGGCGCTTCCAACGACATTCAGCAGGCTACGGGCCTTGCCCGGCATATGGTCAGCCTTTACGGCATGAGCGAGGAGATCGGTCTCATGGCCACCGCCTCCGTCCAGCACCAGTATCTGGAGGGCCAGGCCTTCTCCGACTGCTCCAACGAAACCGCCGCCAAGGTGGATGCCGCTGTCCAGAAGCTGCTGAACAACGCTTACGAGGATGCCAAGCGGATTCTGACCGAAAACCGGGCGCTGCTGGACGAGATCTCCGAATACCTGCTGGTAAAGGAAACCATCACCGGCGAGGAACTGATGGCCTATGTCAACGCCGACAAGGCAAAAACCGAAGAATCTGCCAAAGAAATTGTCGAGGAAACCACAGAAGAATAAGCTTTCGGGGCGCACCGTTAGGTGCGCCCTGTTTCTTTTCCTCCCTGTCCGCCGGAGGAGGAAAAATATATTTTTGGGGAAAATACATTGACTTTAGATTTTTTTACGTTATAGTATTCTTGTCGAAATATATCATAATTATATGGTACAAAATAAACTACAGAAACGGGGGAGGATAATGTCCAAGGAACTCATCAGACTCCAGGATCTTACCATGGAGTTCGACGGGGAGCGTATCTTAGACTCCATCAATCTCTACTTTAACGATCATGAATTCCTCACCTTGCTGGGCCCCTCCGGCTGCGGCAAGACTACCACTCTGCGGATCATCGGCGGCTTTCTGACGCCCACTTCCGGCACCGTGACCTTCGACGGCAAGGTCATCAACGACGTGCCCCCTTACCAGCGTCAGATCAACACCGTTTTCCAGCGCTATGCGCTGTTCCCGCATCTGGATGTATATGACAACATCGCTTTCGGTCTGAAGGTAGCCAAGCTACCCAAGGACGAGATCGACCGCCGGGTCCACGAAATGCTGGAGATCGTCAGCCTGAAGGGCTACGAAAACCGGAACATCGATTCCCTGTCCGGCGGCCAGCAGCAGCGTGTTGCCATCGCCCGGGCCCTGGTGAATCAGCCTAAGGTCCTGCTTCTGGACGAGCCGCTGGCGGCTCTGGACCTGCGCCTGCGCAAAGATATGCAGAACGAACTGAAGCGGATCCAGCAGGCCACCGGCATCACCTTCATCTATGTCACCCACGACCAGGAGGAAGCGCTTTCCATGTCCGATACCGTGGTGGTTATGGACAAGGGCCGCATCCAGCAGATCGGCAAACCCGAGGATATCTATAACGAACCGAAAAACGCCTTCGTGGCAGACTTCATCGGCGAATCGAACATTTTGGACGGCGTGATGCTCTGCGATTACAAGGTCAAGTTCTTTGGACGGATCTTTGACTGCGTGGACGCAGGTTTTGCCCCCAACGAGAGCGTGGACGTGGTCATCCGCCCCGAGGATATCCACATTGTGCCCCCGCCCCAGGGTCATCTGATCGGTGTGGTCACCTCTGTCACCTTCAAGGGCCTCAACTACGACATCATCGTGGACTTCCGCGGCTTCAAGTGGCTGATCCAGACCACCGATTTCCACGGTGTCGGTTCCACCATCGGCATTCGGCTGAATCCGGAAGACATTCATATCATGCACAAGAGCGAGTACTCTGGACTCTTTGGCGACTACAGCTCCTACTCTGCCGAGTACGACGAGCTGACGGAGGATGCCGAAGATGAAGAAGAATAACTCTATTCTGCTCAGCACCCCCTATATCATCTGGATGGTGGTCTTTACGCTGATCCCTCTGGGCGTAGTGGCTTACTACGCGCTGACGGATCCTGCCACCGGCGCGTTCTCGCTGAAAAACGTCCAGGATCTGAATATGTACTGGGGCGTGCTGGGTGAGTCCATTTTCTACTCCCTGGTGTCCGCCTTTATCTGCCTGCTGCTGGGCTATCCCGTGGCTTACTACATTGCCCACCGGAGTCCCGTGGCTCAGAAGCTGCTGTATATGCTGGTAATGCTGCCCATGTGCATGAGCTTTCTGCTGCGTACTCTGGCATGGGTAGGCCTGCTGCAGGACACAGGCATTATCAATGACATTCTGGAATTTGTGGGCATCGGTCGGCAGCAGCTGATCCGCACCCCCGGTGCTGTGGTGCTGGGCATGGTATACAACTACCTGCCCTATATGATCCTGCCCCTGTATTCCACCATCGTCAAGATCAATCCCCGGCTCATTGAGGCTGCGGAGGACTTAGGCTGCAACAGCGTGCAGGTCTTCTCCAAGGTGGTGCTGCCCCTTTCCGTCCCCGGCATTCTGTCCGGCATTACCATGGTCTTTGTGCCTGCGGTTTCCACCTTCTATATCTCCCAGAAGCTGGGCGGCACCGACACGGTGCTCATCGGCGACGTCATCGAGCGGCAGTTCAAGCAGGGCAACAACCCCAATCTGGGCGCAGCCCTTTCCCTGGTGCTGATGATTCTGGTGTTCGTCTGCACCGGCATCATGAACCGCTTCGGCGCTGACGAGGAAGGCGGTGTCATTGCATGAAAAAGGCAAACCGCATCCTCACCGTTCTGATGTTCATCTTCCTGTATATCCCCATGATCGTGCTGATCGTGGCATCCTTTAATACGGGCAAGGACATCACCAATTTCGAGGGATTCACCCTGCAGCGGTATGTGGAGCTGTTCCATGACGAGCACCTGCTGAACCTGCTGCGCAACTCTCTGGTCATTTCCATTCTGTCCACCGCCGTGGCCACCGCCTTCGGCACCGTGGCCGCTGTGGGTATTCACAATCTGAAGCCCCGTATGCGCAAAGTGGTCATGAACTTGACCAACATTCCCATGACCAACCCGGACATCGTCACCGGTGTCAGCTTGTCCCTGCTCTTCGTTTTCGTGGGCACCAAAATGCTGGGCCAGCGGGACTCGCTGACCTTCTGGACGCTGCTGATTGCCCACATCACCTTCAGCCTGCCCTACGTCATTCTGAACGTGATGCCCAAGCTGCAGCAGATGGACAATTCCCTGACGGACGCTGCCATGGACTTAGGCTGCACCCCGGTGCAGGCCTTCTTCAAGGTAACGCTCCACGAAATCATGCCCGGCATCGTATCCGGTGCCATCATGGCCTTCACCATGAGCCTGGACGATTTCGTCATCAGCTACTTTGTCAGCGGTCTGGATTTCGTGACACTGCCTGTGGAAATCTACTCCTACACCAAAAAGCCCATCCAGCCCAAGATCTACGCCATGTTTACCCTGCTGTTTTTGCTGATCTTTGTGCTGATGGTCACCATGAACCTGCTGCAGATCCGGGCCGACCGCCGGAAGGATGTCCGCCGGGCCCGGGTGGAGACCAAGGCCATGCGTACCTTCAAACGCATTGGTGCCGGGGCTTTGGCTGTGTGCCTGCTGCTGGTCACCGGCTATCTGCTGGTCATGCCCCACACCCAGGAGAATATCACCCTGAACGTGTACAACTGGGGTCAGTATATTGCCGACGGCAGCGACGACTCCCTGGAAGTCATCGCCGAATTCGAGCGTCGGTATCCCCACATCAAGGTCAACTACTCCACCTATGACTCCAACGAGATCATGTACAGTAAGCTGGCCAACGGCGGCATCACCGTGGACGTGATCATCCCCTCCGACTATATGATCGCCCGGCTGATTGAAGAGGATATGCTGCTTCCTCTGGATTTCGACAATATCCCCAACTATCAGTATATTGACGAAAACTTCCGCAATACCAGCTATGACCCGGAGAACATTTACTCCGTCCCCTACACCTGGGGCACCGTGGGCATCCTGTACAACACCAAGTACGTGGACGAAGCGGATGTCACCGGCTGGGAGCTGCTGTGGAACGAGGAGTACAAGGGTAAGATTCTGATGTTCGGCAACTCCCGTGACGCCTTCGGCATCGCCCAGTATCTGCTGGGTTACGATGTGAACACCACCGACAAGGCAGAGCTCCAGGAATGCGCCCGGATCCTTCGGGAGCAGAAGCCGGGGCTGCAGCAGGACGGTATGGGCGAGATTTTCGCCACCATGCAGAACGAGGAGGCCTGGATCGCCCCCTACTACGCAGGCGACTGTCTGACCATGATGGGCGAGAATGAAAATCTTGCTTTCTATCTGCCGGAGGACCAGGGCTTCAACCTGTTCATCGATGCCATGTGCATCCCCAGCTGCGCCGAGGAAAAGGAAGCGGCGGAGCTGTTCATCAACTTCCTGTGCGATCCCGAGATTGCCGGTGCCAACATGGACTGGATCTGCTACTCCACGCCCCTGTCCGCCGCCAAGGATTACATGGATCCGGAAACCGTTTCCGATCCCGTGTCCTATCCCAGCGACGAGATTTTGGCCAACGGCTCCAGCTACGCATTCCTGCCGGAGGAAATTTCCCGCTATGTGGAAGGCCTCTTCATGGAAGTGCGAAACGGCTAATACAAAAAAACGGATGGGCGTTGCCCATCCGTTTTTTGCCCCGTGGAATCGTGAAAATCCCTTGACTCTCCTGGTTTTTCGGGATATAATTTCTATCAGAACAAAGTTGCGTCTGTCGGGAATGTTCTGGCAGACGCCTTTTTGCGGAAAGGGGTCCGTTCTTTTATGACGAACAAACGCCTAATTTCTCTGTTGCTGGTGCTGGTAGGCAACATTATCTACACGTTCTCCGTCAAGCTGTTTCTGCTGCCTGCTCAGCTGATGAGCTGCGGCACCACCGGCATCGCGCTGATCGTAAATCATTTGACGAACATCCCTATTTCCGGTTTCATTTTCGTTTTTAACGTGATCATGCTCTGCTTCGGCTGGTGGATCCTTGGACGGCAGTTTGCCATGACCACCATCTTCAGTTCCCTGTTCTACCCCCTGTGTCTGGAACTGCTGAACCGGGTGATGGGCGATGTGCATATCACCGACAACATTTTTCTGAATCTGATCTTCGCCGGTATGGGCCTGGGACTCAGTTTGGGCCTGGTGCTTCGGGGCGGCGCCTCCACCGGCGGTATGGACATCCCCCCGCTGATTTTGTACAAATTCTTCAAGATTCCCGTTTCCGCAACCTTGTGGGCCTTCGATTTCTGCATCCTGCTGGCCCAGACGGTATTCCATCCTCTGGAAGACCTGATGTACGGCATCCTGCTGATCGTGGTGATTTCCATCACGCTGAATAAGGTCATGCTCTTCGGCACCAGCCGGACGGAAGTAAAAATTATCAGCGAAAAGGCCGAGGAGATCCGCCAGGGTATCCTGTCCCGGGTGGACCGGGGCCTGACCATCCTCCACGGCGAGGGCGGCTACCTGCGGCGGGATACGGAAGTGATCCTCAGCGTCATCTCCAACCACGAGCTGCCCAAGATCGAAGCGCTGGCGCGGCAGATCGATCCCAGCTGTTTCATCATCGTCAGCCGGGTCACGGAGGTCTGGGGCCGGGGCTTCAGCTATGGCAAGAAGCAAACTGCCGACCAAGCAGAGAAATAAAAAAACCGTTTTGGGGCGCATCTTTCGATGCGCCCCTTTTTAATAGGGGAGATTGTAGTTTAGCGGTGTAGCAGGTACTGAGCACCAAGGCTCCCTCTGATGAGGGAGCTGTCGCCGAAGGCGACTGAGGGAGAGATAAAAATGTACGATTTTCTCCTGGCTCCAATATATTCGCAACATTTTCTCTCCCCCAGTCACGCTGTTCGCGTGACAGCCCCCTCGTCAGAGGGGGCCAAGGGTGCAATGCGTATCGTACGCCAAACAATTATTTATTGCGCTAGGTATCGATCCCCTCTTGTACACCCTGCTGGAAATACCACCATTTTTTTGGCCGTTTTGCATAGGAAAACAAGTGTCTTTCCGCCATTTTACACAATTTTGCAATGTGACGAAAATTTACATTGAAATTGCCATTCCTTTCATATATAATGTCACTAATTGGGTATTCGAACCCAAATGGAAGGAGAGGCCTTCCCGAAAGGAGTAAGAAAACGACTATGTACACTGTTAATTCCATCCGTAACATTTGTCTGCTGGGCCACAGCGGCAGCGGCAAGACCGCCCTGGCTGAGAGCCTGCTGTATATGACCGGTGCCATCGACCGTATGGGCAAGAATGCCAACGGCAACACCGTTTGCGACTACGATCCCGAAGAGATCAAGCGCAATATCTCCATCTCCACCGCTGTTGCTCCCGTGGAGTACAACAAGCACAAGATCAACATTCTGGACACCCCCGGCGGCTTTGACTTCTCCGGTGCCGTTATGGAAGCTCTGCGCGCTGCTGACGCTGCCATTCTGGTTGCTTCTGCCAAGGACGGCATCACCGTCGGCTTCGAAAAGGCATGGAAGTACTGCGAAGAGCGGGATATGCCCCGTTTCGTTTACATCTCCAAGGTCGACGAAGACAACTCCGACTACAACGCCGTTGTTGATTCCCTGCGTGAGAAGTACGGCAACAAGATCGCTCCCCTGGTCGTTCCTGTTTGGGACGCTTCCAAGAAGGTTACCGGCATCATCGACGTAGTCAACAAGCGCGCCTACGAGATGCAGAAGAACAAGAGAGTGGAGATCACTCTGCCCGAAGACAAGCTGTCCGTGGCCGACGACTTCAGCTTCGCTCTGAAGGAAGCTGTTGCTGAGACCGACGAAGAGCTGATGGATCGCTTCTTCGAGAACGAAGGCGAAGACTTCACCTATGCCGAAATGGTCAACGGCATGCACACCGGTGTCAAGGAGCTGAGCCTGGTTCCCGTTCTGTGCGGCTCCAGCGTTACCTGCCTGGGCTCCCTGATGCTGATGGACTACATCATCAGCCTGCTGCCCAACCCCGAGCAGGGCAACTACCACAAGGCTACCACTGCTGACGGCAAGACCGAAGAGTTCATCGTCTCCGCCGGCGGCGTTCCCTCCGCATTCGTCTGGAAGACCGTTTCCGACCAGTACGGCAAGTACTCCTACGTGAAGGTCCTGTCCGGCGAAATCACCTCCGACACCACTCTGGTCAACGCCCGTACCGGCGAGACCGAGAAGCTGGGCCGTCTGTACAGCATGTGCGGCAAGTCCGCCAGCGAAGTCAAGGTCCTGTCCTGCGGCGACATCGGCGCCATCGGCAAGATGGACAAGGTCAAGACCGGCGACACCCTGTGCGATCCCAGAAAGGTCGTCACTCTGAAGCAGATCCCCTACGCTGCTCCCTGCTACTCTGTTGCTATCGCTCCCAAGACCAAGGGCCAGGAAGAAAAGGTCGGCACCGCCCTGAACCGTCTGAACGAAGAAGATCCTTCCTTCACTCTGGTCAACAATGCTGAGACCCACCAGCTGGTTCTGTCCGGCGCCGGTGACCAGCATCTGGACGTTCTGGTTGCCAAGCTGAAGACCCGCTTCGGCGTTGATGCCGTTCTGAGCCCCGCAAAGGTCGCTTACCGCGAAAAGATCAAGAAGACCGTCCAGGCTCACGGCCGTCACAAGAAGCAGACCGGCGGCTCCGGCCAGTTCGGTGACGTTTGGGTCCGCTTCGAGCCCCAGGAAGAGCAGAACGAGCTGATCTTCGACGTGGAAGTCGTTGGCGGCGCTGTTCCCAAGAACTTCAACCCCGCTGTTGAAAAGGGTATCCAGGAAGCAATCCTGAAGGGCCCCCTGGCTGGCTATCCCATGGTCGGTCTGAAGGCTGTCCTGTACGATGGCTCCTACCACCCCGTCGACTCCAACGAAATGGCATTTAAGCTGGCTGCTATCCTGGCTTACAAGGAAGCTATGCCCAACGCCAACCCCACTCTGCTGGAGCCCGTGGGCTCTCTGGCCGTCACCATTCCCGACAGCTACATGGGCGATGTCATCGGCGATCTGAACAAGCGCCGTGGCCGTGTCATGGGCATGAACCCCGACAACCAGGGCAACACCATCGTTGAGGCTGAGGTTCCCATGGCTGAAATGAGCACCTACGCCATCGACCTGCGCGCTATGACCCAGGCCCGCGGCAGCTTCACTCTGACCTTCGAGCGTTATGAGGAAGTTCCCAAGGTCAACCAGGCTAAGATCATTGCCGACGCAAAGGCTGAAGAGTAATTTCTATATTTCCAAAGCGGCGCACCATAAGGTGCGCCGCTTTCCTCGTTTGTCAACCGTTGGTTGACACTGTGCAAACCGCCGGGTGGTTGCCAAACAGGCGGCCCTTTGCTATACTTGAGCCAGAAATCATGCAAGGAGGCGGTGCAAATGGCAGATTATTCCCTGGATATCATCGGATTGGTTTCCGGTGATACACCCAGTGCAGAAATATCTTTTTCTGCTGTACCTAGCACCTGGCAGGAAGGAGATACCGCCAGTCTTTCCATTCGCCGGGACGGTGCAGCCGTCCCGGTTTTTTCTACGGAGTGGTTGCAAATTGTTAAAAATTGCGCTATAATATAGCAACTTTCCCATGCTACTCTATATTCCAAGGAGGAATTTGAATATGAAAAAGAATGTTATCATCGCAGTTATGCTGCTGATTGCCCTGCTGCTCACCGGCTGCGGCCAGGGTGCCGATGTGGGTCAGCTGGAGCGGGATATTGATGCCCTGCAGAAGCAGGTGGATGCCCTCAGCGCCCGGCTGGATGCCCTGGAGGAAAATTCCGGTCTGCAGGACTGGAGCCTCAGCGCCCTTTCCTGGGGCGACAATACCGGTGCCGATGTGACCCTCACCGCCTCTCCCCTGGCCTTCCACGATGGTCAGAGTGCAGAATTTGTCGTTCGTCTGGCCGGCCAGGAAGTGGCCAGCACCCCCTGTGACTGGAACGGCAGCGTTTACACCGGCTCCCTGGGTCTGGAGGCCGCCGACGGTTACAGCTACTACTGCGTTCTCACCGCCGCCAACGGCTCCAAGGAGCAGATCGCCCTGAACACTCCCGAAAATCCCGTGATCGACACCCTGGTTTACATGGAAACCAGCCTGGTTGCCTACTGTAACATGATCGTGGACGGCTGGGAAAACGAGGGCGGCGATCTGAACATCACCTCCGGTTATGTCCAGGTGCAGATGCCCCGGATCTTCGCCGGCGAAACCGCTGTCAGCTTCTCCAAAGCAGAGCTGGTGCTGAAGCTGAACGGAGAAATCGTGGAGACCCAGCCTCTGGAGCTTCCCGCAGGTGAAGGCGAAGGCAGCTACGAATGTGTCCTGGGGGGCATTACCTTCAAGATGCCCGACATGGAGGATGACTCTCAGCTGGAGCTGGCTCTGGAGGTCACCCTGTCCAACGGAAATGTGCTGACTGCCTCCGGCGGCAGCTGGTACTACAACGACGGCGAGATGTTCATGGTCGTCGGCTAAGGAAAGATTTGCGGCACACCGAAAGGTGTGCCGCTTTTCTATTTTGTCCCGAAAAAACGCCCTCGCAATTTTCACAAATTTCCGTGACTTTGCTTATTTTTTATGTGAATACTATAAAAAAGTCGAAAAATAAGCATTTTTTAGATTGATTTTACCGCCTGTTTGACATACAATAGTAGACGAGCGGATTTGGAAAAAACTACCCAAAGCATCAAAAACCCGAGGTGATGGCTGTGCTGAATATTGTACTGGTGGAGCCCGAAATTCCCCAGAACTGCGGCAACATCGCCCGGACCTGCGCTGCCACCGGCTGCCGTCTGCATCTGATCCGACCCCTGGGCTTTGACATCTCGGAAAAAGCCGTACGCCGGGCCGGACTGGATTACTGGCACATGGTGGAGGTTCTGGATTACGAGAATCTGGAAGACTTCTTCGCCCGGAACGATGTGGCCGAAATGTGGTGCCTTTCCACCAAGGCTCCCCGGAGCTACGTGGAAGCGGAATTTCACGACGGCTGTTACCTGTTCTTCGGCAAGGAGACCAAGGGGCTGCCGGAGGATTTTCTGGCGGAGCATTATGACCAATGTGTCCGCATCCCCATGCGCCAGGATGCCCGGAGTCTGAACCTGAGCAACGCAGTGGCCATTACGGTCTATGAAGCGCTGCGGCAGATTGATTTTCCCGGTCTGCAAGGATTTGGAAAAATGCGAGAGTGATCTCTCGAGAATTAATGGAGGAATTATCATGAACTACAATAAGAAGTCCATTGAAGACATCGAAGTAGCCGGCAAGCGCGTTCTGTGCCGCTGCGACTTCAACGTTCCCACCAAGGCAGGCGTTATCACCTCCGACAAGCGTATTGTCGCTGCTCTGCCCACCATCAAGTATCTGATCGAGAATAAGGCTAAGGTCATCCTGTGCTCCCACATGGGCAAGCCCAAGGGTGAGTGGAAGCCTGAGCTGTCCCTGAAGATCGTTGCCGCCCGCCTGAGCGAGCTGCTGGGCCAGGAAGTCATTATGGCTGCTGACGTAGCCGGTGAGGACGCCAAGGCCAAGGCCGCTGCCCTGCAGGAAGGCCAGGTCATGCTGCTGGAGAACACCCGTTACATCAAGGGTGAGACCAAGAACGATCCCGAGCTGAGCAAGGAGCTGGCTTCCCTGGCTGACATCTTTGTCAACGATGCTTTCGGTACCGCTCATCGCGCTCACTCCTCCACCGCAGGTGTTGCTGATCACCTGCCCGCAGTCTGCGGCTACCTGGTGGAGAAGGAAGTTTCCATCATGGGCAAGGCTCTGGCCAACCCCGAGCGTCCCTTCGTCGCCATCCTGGGCGGTGCTAAGGTCGCTGACAAGCTGAACGTTATCAACAACCTGCTGGAAAAGGTCGACACCCTGATCATCGGCGGCGGCATGGCTTACACCTCCGCAGCTGCCCAGGGCTACACCGTCGGCAACTCCCTGCTGGACGAGAGCAAGATCGACTACTGCAAGGAAATGATGGCCAAGGCAGAAGCTAAGGGCGTCAACCTGCTGCTGCCCGTTGACTGTGTCGTTGCTGACGGCTTCCCCAGCCCCATCGACGGCCCCGTGGAAGTGGAAACTGTTGCTATCGATGCTATCCCCGACAACAAGGA
>JAZSHO010000122.1:0-3232 GCA_045533345.1 Faecousia sp.
CATGCGGTAGGCCATACACTGGGAGGCCTGTACGGTGTTGCCCACGGCCTGGCCATGGCTGTTCTGCTGCCCCATGTCATGCGCCAGTTTGGCAGTGAAGCTCACCAGCGTCTGGCAGAACTGGCCGATGTCTGTGGAATCGGCGGCGCCAACCGGGCAGAAAAGGCCAATAACTTCATCCGCTGGATCGAAGAGACCAACGCCAAGATGGGTCTGCCTGATGGATTTGATGTGATTCAGGACAAGGACATTGACCAGATGATCGCCTGGGCCAGAAAGGAAGCCAACCCCCTGTATCCCGTTCCCGTTGTCTGGGGCAGGAAGGATTTCCGCAGACTCATCGAATCCATCCGCAAATAAAGGCAAATAACAGTATCCCGTGTCTGCACATACTGTGCCGGCACGGGTTTTCTTTTGGGAGATATTGCCCGGATCATTTCTCCGGGGCGGATTTTCGGATGTTCTTGACGATCTGTTCCACGAAATCCCAGACCGGAGGTTCCAGCCATTTGTCGTAAAGGATGCACATATACAGTGCCTGGTGCCAGTTTTTTAAAGGAACAAACCGGATCCCCTTCCGCTGCTGAACGCATTGATCCGGGATAAAGGCGATACCGATTCCTGCCGCTACCAGATCCAAAGCCGACTGGGCAGTATCCACCGTGCAGATGACGCTTTCATCCGCAGGAGAGCCGGTGGACCATTCCTTGAAGCTCTTTCCCACATTGTAATTGAACACCACCTGGGGTTCATGAACCACGTCATTGGGTTCAATAAAGGCATGATCCGCCAGGGGGTGCGCCTCCGGCATGGCGACAAAGAAATTCCGCTCCGTCAGCTTCCGGAAATGAAGGCTCCGGTCCCGATCCGTGGAGTCCACGATGGCCATATCCAGCTTTTCCTGCCGCACCAGATCCATCAGATTTTCCGCAGAGCTTTCCGTCAGATGGAACCGGATCCGGCTGTTCTTGCGGGTGTAGTTTACGATCTCCTCCGCCACCAGACCCTCCAGCGTTCCGGAAACCACGCCCATACGGATCACCACCGGGGCGCTGAGCTTGCTGTCCCGCAGCATCAGAGAGGCAGTATGCAGTTCATTCAGTGCAGCATCCACCTTTTCCCGGTAAAATTTGCCTTCCTCCGTCAGGCGGATATTTCTGCCCATTTTTTCAAACAGCTTCACACCCCCCAGTTCGTTTTCCAGATTATGGATGGCGCTGCTCAGAGAGGGCTGAGATATTCCAAGTCGGGCTGCAGCAATGGTATAGTGTTCCACCTGAGCAAGAACAGAGAAATAGCGCAGTACATTATAGTTCATATGGGTATCTCCAAATTCATAGTTTGATACTATGTATAAAATGCGGTAATCGTATTGGTTTTGCAGCGGGGGCGGGCTATAATCTTCCCACAGGCAACCTCTAAATACTCTTTTTTGATGGTTTGGGTGAGAGATTTTGGTTTAAATTCCGTTATGAATATTCCGGAATACTTTGTGTATTGCGGAGTTTTCATCACGCATAGTTGGAGCAAAAAATCCGCCCAAATCACAAAAGGGGAGTTTTTAGAGGTGTCCTATATATTTCCGCAAGGCAGCGTTTCTTTTGTACAGCGTGTACTTGGGGAAGGATACACGGAGGATAACACAATGGAGCCACCTACCCTGTCGAAACGGCTGCTGAGCCGTCTGCCTGTTTATCTGGATCACCTGAGATCCCTGCCGGAACATTCCGAAAACATTTCCGCCACCGCTCTGGCGAAAGCCCTGGGGCTGGGTGAAGTGCTGGTCAGAAAGGATCTGGCCAAGGTCTCCCACACAGGCCGTCAAAGAACCGGCAGAAACCGAGTCCGGCTGATCGCAGACATCGAGCAATATCTGGATCACGCAGCCGGGACAGATATTCAATAGGGAATACACAGATGGTAGCCTGCAAAAAGGGCTGCCATTTTTATTATTCCCACGGAAAGGGCCGCATGGCTTTCGCCAGCGGCCCTTAGATGCAAAAGGCTTACTGCTTGGAAATTGCGCTGAACTTGCAGGTGGCAATACAAGCGCCGCACTTGACACACTTCTGGGTATCAATGGTCAGGGCAGGCTTCTTCTTGCCGGGAGCAATGTAGTCGGTCTTGGAAATAGCATCCGCAGGGCAGGCCCGGGCACACATACCGCAGCCGATGCACTTATCTCTGTCGATGACATAGCTCATCAGATTCTTGCAGACCTTGGCAGGACACTTCTTGTCCACCACGTGGGCAATGTACTCCTCCCGGAAATGCTTCATAGTAGACATAACAGGGTTGGAAGCGGTCTGACCCAATGCACACAGAGAGCCGGTCTTGATCAGATTGCTGATCTCTTCCAGCTTGTCCAGATCCTCCAGTGTACCCTTACCCTCGGTGATCCTGGTGAGGATCTCCAGCATACGGCGGGTGCCGATCCGGCAGGGGGTACACTTGCCGCAGGATTCGTCACAGATGAACTCCATGTAGAACTTGGCCACGTCCACCATGCAGTTATCCTCGTCCATGACGATGGCGCCGCCGGAGCCCATCATGGATCCCTTGGCAACCAGGTTGTCAAAGTCGATGGGTTCGTCCAGAGCTGCCGCGGTCAGACAGCCGCCGGAGGGACCGCCGGTCTGGATGGCCTTGAACTGCTTGCCGTCGGGAATGCCGCCGCCGATATCGTAGATCAGCTCCCGCAGGGTGGTACCCATGGGGATCTCCACCAGACCAACATTGTTGATCTTTCCGCCCAGAGCAAAGACCTTGGTGCCCTTGGACTTCTCGGTGCCGCAGGAGGCAAACTCCGCAGCGCCTTCCCGCAGAATGTAGGGAACGCAGGCCAGAGTCTCTACGTTGTTGACAATGGTAGGCTCATCCCACAGACCCTTCACAGCAGGGAAAGGAGGACGGGGACGGGGCATACCCCGCTTGCCCTCGATGGAGTTCAGCAGAGCAGTTTCTTCGCCGCAGACGAATGCACCTGCGCCCAGGCGGATATGAGCCTGGAAATTGAAACCGGTACCCAGAATATTATTGCCCAGAACGCCCACTTCATTCATCTGGCGAATGGCATTGCGCAGGCGGGTCACGGCAATGGGATACTCGGCACGGACATAGAAATAGCCTTCGGATGCGCCGATGGCGTAGCCTGCGATCATCATGCCCTCGATGACAGCATAGGGGTAGCCCTCCAGGATGGAGCGGTCCATAAAGGCACCGGGGTCACCCT
>JAZSHO010000028.1:0-5807 GCA_045533345.1 Faecousia sp.
GGGTGGCGACCCAGCCGCAGCCGGTAGCCGCGGAAGAACGGAGGCCATACCGATGCTGTTCTTTGGGAATGTGGTTCTGATTGTAGATCAGACCGTCCATGCTCATCCTTCGATGGGATGTTCGGCAATGAATTCGTCCATCAGCCGTGCGGCAGTCATGACCATCCGGGCGCAGGGCCGGGTTTTGTAAAACTCGGCGGTTCGGGGGGTAGGATTGGGGTCGGAAGGGGGATTCTTCAGAATCTCCCGGCAGACGATGCTGCCAATCTCTTCCCGGAATTTCCCGGCAAGCTCCTGCACCAGCTGGTAATGGGCTTTTTTGTTAACGTCTTTTTCGCCGGGGTCATCGTAGCCGTAAAGCAGGCCTGCCACCATCAGCATGCCGCTGACGGCGCCGCAAACCTCCCGCATCCGGCCCATACCGCCGCCGAAGGAGGATGCCATTTTGGCAGCCAGGGACGGCTCCATACCCGTAACATCGCAGAACGCTACGGTGATGGCCTGGGCGCAGTTGCTGCCGTTGAGAAACAGTTCTGCAGCCTGGTAACTGTGATCCATAAAAATACCTCCCGGTTCTGTTTTTGACCATTATACCATACCGATGTGGGGTTTACAAGCAATTTGACCTTTTTCAGGAGAAAGGCAAAAGGGGGAAGAAACATGCTTTACTTGCTGCTTGCCATTTTCAGCAGCGCCATGGTATCCGTATTCATGCGCCTGGGAGAGGGCAAGGGAAAAGAGAATATCGCCATGCTGGCTGTGAACTATTTCATGTGTGCCGCTCTGGCTGCGGGACTGGTTCCCTGGGACAACCTGCCGACGGAGGGACTGGGACTGACAGTGGCCCTGGGTACGGTCAACGGCGTACTGTACCTGGTATCCTTTGTGCTGCTGCAATTTAATGTCCGTCGCAACGGCGTGGTGCTGTCCTCCACCTTTATGAAGCTGGGACTGCTGGTGACCATGGTGGTTTCCGTTTGCCTGTATCACGAAATTCCGGAGCTTCTCCAGATTCTGGGCTTTGTCCTGGCGGTGGCGGCCATTGTGCTGATCAACTACCGGAAGGAAAAGAGCAGCGCAGGCTTTAAAATTGGCCTTCTCTGGTTGCTGCTCTGCGGCGGCATGGCCGATGCCATGTCGAAAATCTTCGAAGAATCCGTCGGCTCCGCCCCGGCACCGCTGTTTTTGCTTTGTACCTTCCTGGTGGCCTTTGTGCTGTGCGTGGGGCTGATGCTGCGTAAGGGACAGAGGCCGGGAAAATGGGAAATTCTCTTTGGACTGCTCATCGGCATCCCCAATTTCTTCTCCACCCGTTTTTTGCTCCGGGCGCTGGGAACCTTACCCGCCGTGCTGGTGTATCCTGCGTACAGCGTCGGCACGATCCTGATCGTGACCTTGACCGGCGTGGCTCTGTTCCGGGAGAAGCTGACGAAACAGCAATGGACAGCCCTGGCCATGATCCTGGTGGCCCTGGTGCTGCTGAACGTATAAAAAAGGTGCCGAGAAATTCTCGGCACCCGGTATTTAAAAATCAAACGGTGATCAGCTCGTAGCTGTCTTCGCCCAGGCCAATCTTCTTGCCATGCTCGATCTGGCTGCGCCAGCTGGTGTGGGGGAAGGGAGCGGTCAGATTGTCCAGGTCGGGGCGGTTGGCCTTGCCCAGCTTGGAATTGGGCATTGCCACCTGTGCATTGACGGCCTCGGCACAGGCCAGGTCCAGAGCCACAGGATCAAAGGAAGCGAACATACCCACATCGGGGACGATGGGAACGTCGTTCACGGCGTGGCAGTCGCAGTAGGGGCTCACGTCCCGAACCAGGCTGATGTGGAAATGGGGACGGCCATCCAGAACCGCCTTGGTGTACTCGGCGATCTTGTAGTTCAGAAGCAGGGCGGCGTTGTGGTCGTCTGCCTCGATGGCCTTGACAGGACATACATCCATGCAGCGGCCGCAGCCTGCGCACTTATTCCAGTCGATGAACATGGTGCCATCCACCAGATTGGGAGCGCCGTGGGCGCAGATGTCGGCACAGCTGCCGCAGCCAACGCACTTCTCCTTATCCACCACAGGGCGGCAGTCGTCGTGCATGTGCTTCTTGCCGTCCCGGGATCCGGAACCCATACCCAGATTCTTCAGCGCACCGCCGAAGCCTGCTTCCTCATGGCCCTTGAAGTGGCTCAGAGAAATGACGATGTCCGCATCCATAATGGCACGGCCGATCTTGGCAGTCTGGCAATATTCGCCGCCAACTACGGGAACTTCCACATCATCAGTACCCTTCAGACCGTCGGCGATGATCACATGGCAGCCGGTGGAGTAGGGGGTAAAGCCGTTTAAGTAAGCGGTTTCAATGTGGTCCAGGGCATTCTTCCGGGAGCCGACGTACAGGGTGTTGCAGTCGGTGAGGAAGGGCTTGCCGCCCAGATCCTTGATCACATCGGCCACCACACGGGCATAGCCGCTGCGCAGATGGGCCATGTTGCCCAGCTCGCCGAAGTGGATCTTGATGGCAACGAACTTGCCCTGGAAATCGATCTGGTCGATGCCGGCGGAGAGGATCAGCCGGGCCAGCTTCTGGGGCAGGGTTTCGGAATTGCCGGTGCAGAAATCGGTAAAGTAAACCTTGGATGTCATGGATAGTACCTCCAACAATTATGTTTTTTATTAGTGTACCTTTTCTTCCGGGGAAAGTCAAGAACCGGGAGCGAAGATATAAGGAGTGGAGCATATGAATAACGTGAACAAAACCCTCTATATTCCCCTTTACGGAAAAAGCTATGTGAGCCGGCGGGGGATTCTGCTCCGGGATCCGGATGCGGAAGCCATCTGGGAAGCGGAGGGCTTCCCGCTGAAAGGAAAGGCGGCCTCCAAATGGCTTGCCTACTATATGTCCATGCGGGCGGCGGTTTTTGACAGCTGGGTCAGGCAAATGGCGGAAGGAAACCCCGAGGCAGTGGTTCTGCATCTGGGCTGCGGCATGGACAGCCGGGTGAAGCGGGTAGGAATTGGGGAGAATCTCTGGTTTGATGTGGATTTTCCGGAGGTCATCGCTGAGCGCAGCCGCTATTTCCGGGAAACGGAGCATTACCGCATGGTGGGCGCAGACCTGCGAAGCAAGGAATGGCTGGAGGCCATCCCACGGAGCGGCATTGCCATTGTGGTGATGGAGGGTGTCAGCATGTATCTGGCACCGGAAGAGCGGAAGGCCTTGTTGGAAACCCTTAAGGGTCATTTCAGAGAACTCCATTTGCTGATGGACTGCTACTCTACCTTCGCAGCCAAGGCTTCCAAATACAAAAATCCCATTAATGAAGTGGGGGTCTACCGGGTCTATGGACTGGATGACCCGGAAAGTATTTCCTGTCTTTCTTTCCGGAAGAGGTGGGACATGACCCCGGAAACGCTGATTTCCCAGCTCCCCAAGGGGGACCGGAGGCTGTTCCGGAAGCTGTACGCCGGGGGATTCGCCCGGAAGCTGTACCGGCTTTATGAATACGAAGGAAGGGACTAACCATGAAACGAACCTTGGTGACGCCGGATTTGGCTAATTTTCCCGCCCGGTTCCGGCCTTTGCTGGAGGGCTGCCCGGTGTACGACAGCAGTTGCTCCCCGGAGGCCCGGGTGTGGCTGCTGGAACGGGAGGGGGGACTGTATTTGAAGGCCTCTCCCAAAGGCAGCCTGGAAAAGGAAGCGGCGCTGACGGCCTTTTACCACAGCAAGGGCCTGTCCGCAGAGGTGCTGGCTTACGAAAGCCTGGAAAAGGACTGGCTGCTGACCCGGCGGATTCCGGGAGAGGACTGCCTTTCTTACATGGATGACCCGGTGCGGCTGTGCGATTTGACGGCTCAGCTGCTGCGCATGCTCCATGAAACCTCCTGTGTTGGCTGTCCTGTCCCCAACCGTACGGCGGACTATCTGGAAACCGCCCGTCGCAATTACGAAGCCAAGCAGTATGATGTGAACCTCTTTCCCGACAACTGGGGCTATGCCACGCCGGAGGAAGCCTGGAATGTGGTGGAGCAGCAGGGGAAATACCTCAAAGCGGACACGCTCCTCCACGGAGATTACTGCCTGCCCAATATTTTGCTGGATAACTGGCGGTTCAGCGGCTTCATCGATGTGGGAGCCGGAGGCATGGGGGACCGGCATGTGGACCTGTTCTGGGGCATTTGGTCCTTGGAATTCAATCTGAAAACCAACCAATACCGGGAGCGCTTCCTGGATGCCTACGGCCGTGACCGGGTGGAGGAAGAACGATTTCGAATTGTAGCCGCCTGTGAAGTGTTTCTGTAAGTGCCGGTATGGACCGGCGGCCAATGCGCATGAAATGCGGTGGTAGTCTTCACCCGTTCACTCAGCCCGGTGACGATACTGCCGAGATAAATTATTGTTTATCGCACTAATTAAAATGCATGTCATCGCGAACCATCCCGCAGGATGGTGTGGCGATCCCCTATGGTTTCCGGGAGTGTTTGGGGGATTGCCACGCCAGTGTGCTTTGCTCCGCGCTAAGAGCCGCCTTCGGCGGTTGCGCTCTGCACGCGCCTGCGGGCGTAGTGGCTCGCAATGACATACTTCTTTTTTGCTACTCATATAAACTACAATTTACCGAAGTAGCAGCGGTCGAGCGCAATCAGGATGCGTTCGTCCAGCACCTGCGTTCGTGACGAATTGTCAGCGGCGCCTCGCCGCAAAAAAGAGCCTGTCCCGAAGGGGACAGGCTCAAATGCGTTATTCAGAAATTAGGCCTTTTCCAGAGCCAGGGTCTTGGTGGGCTGGTCGCAGACTTCACTGGGTCCGAAGTACTGGATAGCACCGGGATAGGTGAAGCAGGTCTCGATGGCCCACTGCTCTCTGTGAGCGGCGAAGAACTTGAAGGGTGCGCCGTCCAGCTCAACCAGAGCCTTGCGGATAACGGGCTTGTCAGCACCGTGGCGGCGTTCCATGTTCATCATCTTGGTGATGGGCATACCACCGGCGACCCACTCTTCTGCGGGAGCCTGCAGGTTGGAAACCTTGCTGAGGTAGCCGGTGTAACCGTACTGGATCAGCATGAAGGCGTTGTAGCCCAGGGAGTAGCAGTAGTCAGCGTCGAAGTTGGAGGGGAATGCGCAGCGGCCTTCGTAGCCCAGGAAGTGATGGTGGGTGCCGAACTTGCCGTTGTAGGTACCGGCGGCCTTACGGGCAGCCAGGTTGTCCTTGACCAGAGCGGAGAACAGCTTCTCGGATTCGATCAGAGAAACCTGCACGTTGCCGTGGGGGTCGCGCTCCAGGAACAGCTGCTGCTGGATGGACTGGGGCAGGATGGCGAAAACAGCCATGGACTCCTTGGTCAGACCCTGTTCGATGAAAGCGTACTTTTCAGCCCAGGTAGCCAGAGCGTTGAAAGCGTCAGCCTTCTCACCGGCCAGCAGCTCATTGATCTCAGCGATCAGCACGGAGAACTCGGGAACGAATTCCACGATGCCCCCGGGGATGATGGCAACGCCGAAGTTCATGCCGTTGGCAGCGCGGCCGGCAACGGAGTCGGCAATGTAGTCAGCGATCTGAGCCAGGGACATCTTCTTGGCGGCAACTTCCTCGCCGATCAGGCAGATGTTGGGCTGGGTCTGCAGAGCGCACTCCAGAGCAACGTGGGAAGCGGAACGGCCCATGACCTTGATGAAGTGCCAGTACTTCTTGGCGGAGTTGGCATCGCGCTCGATGTTGCCGATGATCTCGGAGTAGGTCTTGGTAGCGGTGTCGAAGCCGAAGGAGCACTCGATGTCCTCGTTCTTCAGGTCGCCGTCAATGGTCTTGGGGCAGC
>JAZSHO010000012.1:0-10349 GCA_045533345.1 Faecousia sp.
TCCTAAGACCGCTTGGCCTCCGACTTGGCTTCGGATCGCTTGACGAGGAGTCCCTTTCAGCGGCGATGAAGGCGCTTTGCGATCTGGCAGACGGTCAGCGGCTGGTGGGCATCATTTCCCACGTGGCAGAGCTGAAAGAACGGATCGACAAGCAGATCCTGGTAACCAAGGAAAAGAGCGGCGGCAGCAATGCCACCATCCTCACCTAATCCTTCTTCCATAGGCAAAGCCCGCCGGATTTTTCCGGCGGGCTTCTTTTTATGCATCATATTTTCTGAGGAAATAGGCAGGAGCGCAGCTCCAGGCATGGCAGTAGCTGTTGACGATGGTACCGCCGTAGGGGGATTCGTTGGGATTCTGCGGGTTGTACAGTTCCCAGAAGGTATCCGCGCCCGCATCCAGCATGCCGCCCCAGTAGGCGCACAGCACTTCCATAGCCTTATCCTTCTCCCCTGCGCTCAGCAGCGCATCCACATAGTTGTGGTACATATAGGGGGTGACCATCGGCTCAGCGTCCGCGTTTTCCAGTCTGGAAAGCAGTTCTGCGCCGCCATTCTTGGCGCCACCCAGGGTCATCCAGACTTGGCTTGCCCAGGAAATCTGCTTGCTGTCGCCGCTGACGTAGAATTCTCCGTTCCACAGCAATTCCGCCGCTTCCCGCTTGGCACTGTAATCCGCTTTCAGCGCGGCAAGGCGCTCCTCCTGTCCCAGAAGCGTCGCCATCTCCACAGCAGCTTTCATGCAGTACAGGTAAATACCCTGGGCAGATGCCTGTTTGTTAAGGCCAAGGTTCCAATCCACGAAGCACCAGCCCAGAACATCCGAATCCCGGACCAGATGATTGTCCCCGAAATAATCCTGGGCCAGTTCCAGCTGACGCCAGCAGGTGGGAGCCAGTTCTTCCAGGGTTTCCCGGTCACCGGTAGCCTTGTAGTAGTCCAGCAGCGTGGGGATGTAGAACAGGGAGTAGTCGAACATCACTGTGTCGTCCACTTCCACCTCTGGCTCCGTAAACAGGCAGGCACCTACCCGCCCCTTCTCCAACGTGGTGCCGGCAAAGAGATACAAACAGCGCTTCACCAGATCATAATTCCGGAAGGTTTCATAGTTTGCCAGGGCCTGCATCCGCAAGTCCCCCATCCACAAGCGGCGGTCCCGCTTGGGGCCGTCCTCAAACACATCCTGCATACATTCCCGCAAGGTGCGGCAGGCCACCGCATCCAGTTGGCGCTGCCGGGACGTGCCATTCAGCGCTTCCAGCTTGGTTTCGTCGGCGGAGGTGGTGGCGATGCAGAAAGCATCCTCCAGAGTCAACTGATACTTGCTGCTCACATCCAGCACTTCGATTTGCAGATACCGAAAAGCGTACCGTCGGGGCAGCTGCAGCAGCGCAGGCAGCACGTCGATGTGAAGCTGCTCCTGCTGGATCCAACCCATGCTGATCCAGCCGTGATAAGTTTCCGCATTTTCCGACAGCTCACATTCCCGCTCCGCAAACTTCAGTCGCAGCCAGGCGGGGGCATCGGGATGGGAGCCGATGCTGCCAAATTTCAGTGTCACCTTACCCACCAAATGGGTACCGAAATCCAGGGTAAGGACATCTCCCTTGCCCAGCTTCCGGGTACGGTAATCCTCGCCGTCCAAGGTTTCCAGAACCCCGACTTTTTTCTCAAAAAGCGCAGGTTTCAGTCCTTCGGCGATCTGTAAAAAGCGTTCATTTCGCTTCATAAGTCACATTCCTTTCTTACCGGGCAACCTCCAGAAGCTGGCCGAAGGAAGTCAGATTATAGTCACCGGCCTTTTCTGCGGAGGCATCGCCTACACAGGCAACCCTCATGCCGCCCCGCTTACCGGCAATGGCGCCGGATACCGCATCCTCTACCACCAGGCAGTCTTCCGGATTTATGCACAGCATCTGGGCAGCCTTGACGAAGACCTCCGGGTCCGGCTTGGAATGGGTGATGTTATTGCCGTCGGAAATGGCATCAAAGAAGCTGCCAAGACCCAGCTGCTGCAGAATAAAGGGGGCATTCTTGGAGGAAGAGCCGATGGCCAGCTTGTAGCCACGGCTGCGCAGGGTCTCCAGAGTGGTCTTAACCTCTTCGCTCAAATCCTTGGGCCCCATCTGCTTCAAAGATTCCTTGTACAGTTCATTCTTCTGGGTGGCCAGGGCTTCCTTCTCCGCGGCGGACAGTTCGCCCTCGTACCGCTCCAGAATGATTTCCAGACTGGCCATCCGGGACACGCCCCGAAGGCGGTTGTTCACCTCCCGGTCAAAGGGAATTCCCATGGAATCGGCCATAGCTTTCCAGGCCAGATAATGGTATTCGTCCGTATGGCAGATCACGCCATCCAGGTCAAAAATAATGGCTTTCATATCAGATATAGTCCTTTCCGCAGAAGGGGTCACAGGGGCTGACGCCCTTGAATTCGCTTCTGCCCATGATTTTCTCCATCACTGCCTGGCAGAAACGGTCCTCGCTGCTGTAAGCATTGATGTAGGTTTCCATCATGGGTGCGTCGAACAGGTGGTAAGGATAGGCGGTGGAGATCATCATCACGGGAATCTCGCTGGTCAGCCAGGGGGCATCATCTCCCAGACCAAAGGCAACGTTCCAGTTTAAGCGCAGGGTGGTATTGTTGGAAGCGTTCTGCATGTTGCAGATATAGACATACAGGTCGTAGCTTTGCTTCATTTCCTGGATACTGCGGTACATTTCGTGCAGCAGCATGCCCTTTTCCATGGGCAGATTGGGGTCCATAAAGTCTGCCGGAACAATGGTAGTGCGGCGGTCCCGGACGGTGACTTCGAACCCTTCCTTTTCAAAGAGAGCCCTCCACTGCTGAACCAGCGGATCGTTGGGATCGTTGCTCTTCTGGATCACGTTTAAGTACACCCGGCGGAATTTCTTGGGGCTGATGGGCAGCAGCTTCTGCTCGTCCCGAACCAGGGTAATTGCCTTGTCGGCAACCGCCTCGGCCCAGGCTTTATGCTTTTCGCATCCTACAACGGCCAGAGCCTCGGGGCCGGGAACCAGCTTTCCTTCCGCCTGCTTTTCCGGCAGGTGGAGGCTTGCCTTGGTGGCCAGGATCCGTTTCACTGCTTCGTCCAGCCGGGCTTCCGTGACCTTGCCGGTTTTCAGACCCTCCAGCAGGAAGTGGTAGTCTTCATCCAGGCTCTTGTTGAACAGAATCATGTCCGCACCGGCAGCAATAACCGCCGGGATCGCTTCGGATCGTGGCATGGCGCAAGTAAAGCCCACCATGGGGGTGGCATCGGTGGAAATGAGGCCGTTGAAGCCCAGGGTTTCCCGCAGCAGTCCGGTGAGCAGGGGCTGGCTCAAAGATGCAGGCAGCAGTTGCTCCTTTCTGGTTGCATGGGGCTGCAGCTGCTTCACCCAGGCAGGCTGGGCGATGTGGCCCGCCATGACGGTCTTGGCACCCTTGTCAATGAGGGTCTTGTATACCTTGCCGTAGCTTTCCATCCATTCCTCACAGGAGAGGGAGTTGATGCTGGTGAGGATGTGCTGGTCCCGCTCGTCCACACCGTCACCGGGGAAATGCTTGATAGCAACGGCCACATCGTTTTCATCGGCGCCGTCCATATAGCGGCCGGCGAAAGCGATGACCTTGTCCGCGTCGGAACCGAAGGTCCGGGTATTGGTAATGGGGTTGTGGAAATCCTTATCGATATCCACAATGGGGGCAAAGGACCAGTTGAGGCCCAGGGCAGCACCCTCGGCGCAGGACACGTAGCCCATACGGTAGCCGTTCTCGGGATCATCCGTGGCAGCCACAGCCATAGGCGCACCGAAGCCGGTACCCTCCAGGGCCAGGCCATTGCCGCCGGCTTCCGTATTGGCTGCCAGCAGCAGGGGGATTTTTGCCATGTCCTGGATGGTGCGGTGGGTATTCTGGATATACCCGGCGGGACCCATACGGTACATCATACCGCCCACGCCGATATCGCAGATCATATGCCGCAGCGCACCGGGGTCATCGGTGAAACCCATGGGGCAGAAGACCTGTCCGGCCTTTTCCTCCAGGGTCATGGCGGCAAGGGTGTCTTCCACCCACTGAATCTGGGTATCTGTCAGATAAAAAGGATTTGCTTTCAAATCGATCACAGCATAGCCCTCCTTTTTGGAATCAGCCTCTTTCTTCCGGGAAAGAGGCTGGAATGTGTATATCACTCAAAAACTGAGAGAAATGTCAAAATTATTTCCGGATGGGCCGGAAAAAGGCCTGGATCCGGTGTTCGTTGCTTAAGTAAATCAGGAACAATACCAGCAGCACCGCATTGATGATGGACTGGGTGGATGCCTGGATGGCGTTACTGAACACTGCGAAGGTGGAATTCAGCATGGACATGCACACCGCTGCCAGCAGATATCCCAGCTTGTCATTGGAGAACCGGCTGATATAGCCGCCGATGAACATGGGCAGGAATGCGGTGAACATGACACCGATGGAGCCGAAATTCAGTGCGCTGGTGTCAATATTGGTAGTACGAACGGCGTAGAGGAAGCCCACCAGACCCATCAGTCCGCCGCAGATGGTGTAGCAGCCGATGGCATTGGGGATCTCCTTGATGCCCGTATCCACAGCTACCTTCTGGCCCTCCTTCAGTGCCCGGTAGTTGTAGCCGAAACGGGTATGGTCAAAGACAAAGATCATGAAAACCAGTACCGCGGCGATGATAGCGGCAGAAACAAGCCAGGTGTTTCTGCAGGCCGTCATGGAAGCGTTCTGCACCTCTGTCATGATGTAGCGGCCTTCGGTGATGGTGAAGGTGATGCCCTCGTAAATAAGGGTCACACCCAGAGAGGTGATGATGGGGGGAATGCCCAGAGAAACATAGATCACGCCGGAAGCAAAGCCCAGCACAATACCGGCCGCCACGGTGCCCAGGAGCATCAGCCCGGCACTTCCCTCTCCACCGGCAAGAACCGCATAGGAAAGCTTGGCGCCGATCAGAGAAGACAGAGTCATAATGGAGCCCAGGGAGAAGTCAAAGCGGCCGCTGTTTAAGTTGATAGACAGAGCCATGGTGGTGATCATCACGATACCCACATAGGACACAAAGTTATTGAAGCCCAGGGCGGTATCGATCATCTTTCTGCCGCCCAGGGCGCAGATGGTCAGCAGAATGGCGGCAGTAACCGCAGGAATGGCAAGCGTACCGACGATTCTTTTGCCAAAATTCTTTTTCAGTTGATTGTCCATAAACTTGCCTCCAAAATTGTTTTGGGTGTTCCGGGGGCCGAAGCCCCCGGATGAAAGTAAAGATTAGCCAACGATGGCAGCGAACTGCTCGTAGGTAACACCGGCGCCAACGACGGTGTCCAGGATCTCGGTGCTGATGATGGGGGTATCGCCCTGGTCAGCGCTGTAGCATGCTTCGAAGGAAGCAGCGTCGGTAGCAACCAGGTAGTCCTGGCTGATGGACAGAGCATAGCCCTCAGCGGTACGGATGGCATTGCCGTTGCAGGCATTGACCACTGCAGCGAAGATGGGGCCCACGGAGGAAGCATACTTACCGGCCAGGTAGGTCAGGCTGCCTTCGGAGATGTTCTTGCCGTTGCCGGAGGTGAAGGAGTCGATGTCGGAGTAGGGAACGCCGGCGCCGTTAAGCATATCGGCGAAGAAGGTGGTAGCCATACCCACGGAAATGAAGGCTTCGATGCCCTGGCCCATGGCGGCGCCCAGCTCGTCCCACATGGTGTCGGTGTAACCGGCGATGTAGGAAACCACTTCGATGTCGCCTGCCACAGCGTTCAGATCAAAACCGGCAAACAGCTGGCCGGCGACAGCTTCCATATCGGCAGCGCCGTTGTAGGTCAGGCCCAGGCCAACCAGGGTGCCGGCCAGACGGTAAACGTGCATGGGGTTGGGGCAGAAAGCGCCGTAGATGCCGATCTTCTTCACGCCCAGGTTCTTGTAGTACTCGCCCATGGCAACACCGGCCTCAAACTCGGTAGCCATGCTGGGGCCAATCTGGCCGACGAAGTACTCGTTTTCCTTGTAGGTCTCGTACAGAGCCTCGTCCATACCGGAAGCGATGGCATAGTACAGGCCGTACTCAGCGCAGGTTTCGATCTGGGTAGCGCGGTCGGAGCTGGACAGAGAAATGACAGCGTTGTAGCCCTGGGCAGCGAACTGCTCGATGGCAGCCTTCTCACCGGCGGCGTCAGCCAGCTGCTCGGTGTAGGTCAGAGTTACGTTGTAATGGGGAGCCAGGTACTCTTCGTAGTAAGCACGGAAAGCCAGGGCCTCTTCGCCGCTGACGTCAGCAACCAGAACGCCCACCTTGATGGGAGCCAGTGCGGGTTCCTCAGCCACGGGAGCATCAGCAGCAGGAGCATCGGTAGCGGGAGCTTCCGTTGCGGGAGCGTTGTTGCCGCCGCAGGCAGCCAGGCTCAGAACCATGGTCAGTGCCAGAAGCAGAGCAATGAGTTTTTTCATTTTGTTTTCCTCCAGTTGTAATTTTTTATTCAACGCATTGGGCGTTAAAATACTTATCTAGCCAGCAGCTTGGTGCGGTAGTTGATACCGGTGATGAACACCACTGCCAGGAAAAAGACGGCGCTGATGATCTGGGTGATGCCGTAGCCTGCATTGCCGCTGATCACCAGTTTGAGGATGTTATTCAGCAGAATGAAGGAGAAGCCGCCCATCAGTGCGGAGTAGACCTTGGACCGAGGACCGCCGGAAATAGGCATTCCGCCGAAGACAATGGCCACGATCACATTCATGCCGATGCCACCTGCGGTGGTAGCGGTAACGGAGGGGGTGTAAACCAGGGTCAGAAATGCGCCCAGGCCCACACCGATACCAGCCATGACGAAGGCCACAATGGCATACTTGTTCACAGGGATGCCGGACAGCTTGGCGCAGACCGGATTGCCGCCCAGGAATTTCAGCCGTCTGCCGATCTTGGTAAAGTCAAAGACGAAAATGCACAACGCTGCATAAGCTGCCAGCATAATCAGCTTGAAGGTCATGTTGTCCAGGGGTTTGACCAGGCTGCTGGGGATGCTGATGCCGCCCACAGCACCGCCATGGATGGAAATGATCTGGCTGGCCACCGCCGTCAGCACGCTCATCATGGCGACCGTGGTGACAAACACAGGGATATGGAACACCGATGCCAGCACAGAGCTGAGCAAACTGCAGCCGATGGCCACGGCGAAAATCACCAGGATCATCAAAGGGAAGGACTCGGTGGCGTTGTAGGCCATGACACCCAGGGTGGCGCTGAACAAAGTGGACGCGCCTAGGCTGATGTCAAAGGAACCAAGAGAGTAAATGAAAATCGCACCGGTGGCAATGACTGCCAGCACAACGCTTTCGTTCAGGATTTTCTTTAAGTAAATGTCCAGACGGTAGCCCATGGCATTGACCATGCCGCACAGCAGCGCGAACAGAAGCACCAGCGCCACCGCAGGTAGAGTCGCGATCAGCAGCTGTCTGCGCTTATAGGACACCAGGAGGGCTTCTTTGTTTTGGGTCTTATTCATTTGGCTCCTCCTCAGATCATATACTTGATGATTTCCACGTCGGAAAGATCCCGGCTGCGCTGGAATTCCTTCATGATGCGGCCGTCTTTCATAATGATCAGACGGTCAGACATACCCATCAGCTCCGGCAGTTCCTCGGAGATCATCAGAATGGACTTTCCTTCCTGCTTCAGCTGCACCATCAGCTGATACATAGCACGCTTGACACCCACGTCCACGCCGCGGGTGGGGCAATCCAGGATCAGAATATCGCTGCCCCGGCCGATCCACTTACCGAATACCACCTTCTGCTTGTTGCCGCCGGACAGCTGGGAAACCTGCTGGTCCCGGTCAGCGCACTTGATGGAAAGGGCCTCGATCTGCTGATCCACGTAAGTTTTCTCCTTGGCACCCAGCACCAGGAAGTCGCCGATGGCAAACCGCTCCATGCCCGCAATGGCAATGTTGTCCCGAATGCTGGCGGACAGGGTCAGAGATTCCACATCCCGGTCCTTGGCCACGTAACCGATGCCCTGTTTCATGGCAACGGTCTCATTGGTAATCTGGGTACCGTCTGCAGTGGTTACCTGGCCGGAGGCTGCATGCTCCGCGCCGAAGAGGATCTTACCCAGGTTGTGCATACCGCAGTGGGACAGGCCGCCGATACCGACGATTTCGCCCTTGCGCAGCTGCAGGCTCACATCCTCCAGCACACCGGGAACGGTGATATGCTCCGCGGTCAAGGTCACTTCCTCCATGTGGGAGGGGGTGAAATCGCTGCGGTAGTAATCGCCCTGGAGTTCTCTGCCGATCATGCTGGTGCGGATCTGGTCCGCATCAAATTCTTCCTTCCGGAAGGTCCGGATCATATTGCCGTCCCGAAGAACTGTCAAGGTATCGCAGACCTCCATGATTTCATCCAGGTCGTGGGAAATAAACACCACAGCCCGGCCCTCATCCCGGTAGGTCTTCATGATCTGATACAGGGCCTCCCGTCCCTCCTGGGACAGGGCGGTGGTGGTTTCGTCCACGATCAGAATCTTCGGCTGCTTCATGACTACCTTGGCGATCTCCACCAGCTTCCGGGTCTGAAAATCCAAGGAAGCCATCAGCATGGAACCCCGAACGCTGGACACGCCGATATTGTCCATGACAGCATCTGCTGCCTTGTTCATAGCTACCCGGTCAACGGGGCCAAATCGGGTGCCATCCTTCCGGGCAAACCTGCGGAACTGATCCACCTCCGCCAGGAAGATATTCTCGGCCACGGTAATCCCCGGAATGGTGCCGCTCTCCTGGACGATGATGCCGATACCCTGCTGCAAAGCATCGATCATGCTCTTGGGCTGCCAAGGCTGACCCAGGAACACCATTTCGCCCTGGTCGCATTTCTGCATACCTGCGGCGATGGTGGAGATGGTGGACTTGCCGGAGCCGTTTTCACCGATCAAGCCCCGGATCTCACCGGGATAAACATTCATATCCACCGTGTTCAGCGCAACGGTGCTGGAAAAACACTTGCGAATATGCTTCATTTCCAATAAGGGTGTTTTCATATTCTCACCTCACGGTATTATTTTACGGTTTTTCCTTTTTTTGCGCTCTTTGGATTTTTGGGGCTTTTGGTTAGGATTTTGCGTTTTTTCTCCCGAAAAAAATGTACAACCCCCGAAATTAAGCTTTTTCGAAGATTTGGGGTTAAAAAGCTTCGGTTTTTGTGAAAGCAGTCAAATTGCAAACGATTCCAAATGTACAAAATCAACAAGGGAGATTTCCTTTTTCCGGAATTCTCCCTTGTTGTGCGCTTGCAAAATGTATGTTAAGAAGATAGGCTTATGGTAATTTTCACCACTTTACATTAATATTTTACTGTTTCCTTTGCATTTCTACCGGCGAAAACATTGATTTTTTAATCTCTTCCTTTTATAATGGCAGCATAAGGAGATGAAGCTGCCATGCGTAAAAATTACGAAATTGCCAATTTTGACACCCATATGCCCCTGCGCTGCACCATGCAGCAGATCGGCTATATCCAGAACCATATGCATGATTATTTCGAGGTGGATCTGATTTTAAGCGGACGCTGCACTGTGGTTGTGGACGGCCACAGCTATACCCTGGGCCCGGAGGATTTGATCACCATCGACGGTCACGCTCCCCACGAGCTGCGCAGCACCGACTGCACCTTCGTCTGCGTCCAGTTTGAGCAGTCCATTTTTGAGCAGACCCTCCCGGATCCCCAGCACCCCCAGTTTTTCTGCAACAGCGCCGTGCAGGGAAACAACGCCGCTTTCGACACCATCCGCACGCTGATTGCCCGGCTTGTGAAAAACAACGCCGACCAGCAGCAGGGCTATGAGCTGCGCAACTGGTCCTACATCTATGAGTTCATGGATGTGATGTACAATAATTTCCGCGTCAACCGCAGCCATGCCCAGGACGCCCAAAGCCACCGCTATGCCGCCCGTGTCACCAAGATCGCAAAGCTGGTGCGAGAGCATCACACCGAGAATTTATCTCTGTCCCAGCTGGCAGATATGGTCCATCTGTCCGCACCATACCTTTCCAAGTTTTTCGACCAGCAGTTCGGCATGACCTTCCTGGCCTACCTGACCCAGATTCGCCTAAACCACGCGGTGAATGAACTGCTGAACACGGAGAAGATCATTGAAGATGTATCCGCCGACAGCGGTTTCCCCAACTCCCACGCTTTTGTGCAGGCATTCAAGAAGGAGTTTGGTGTGCTGCCCAGCGTCTACCGCCGCCAGAACCGAGAAAAGAAACAGGAAAAGCAGCCATCGCTCACCGTCGAACAGCACGACTATATGGCAGGCCTTAAAAAATATTTGG
>JAZSHO010000036.1:0-11300 GCA_045533345.1 Faecousia sp.
TTCCCATGACCAGCAGCTTTACGCCATTGATGTGTTTGGAAAAGGTCTCGGGGATGTCCGCCACATATGGGTTCAGCTTAAAGAACTTATTGGCGGCATTGGCGCCGGTGCGCTCCTCCACGAGGGTACGCATTTTGGAGATGGGGACGATGGCATCCACTTCCTCCTGAGAGAGGCCCAGGGCCAGACCCAGGTTGGCATCGGGATCCACATCCGCGGCCAGGACGGTGCGCCCCTCCGCGGCATAGAGCCTTGCCAGGGTGGAGGACAGGGTGGTCTTACCCACGCCGCCCTTTCCGGTAATCGCTACTTTCATTGAAAAATGACCTCGAATAATCTAAAATATAACGCAGATTTGACAGGGAGAGATTTTTCGCAGACGAAGCAATGAAACCCGAAGACATACTTTGTGTACCCGCAAGGGGTATGCCGCATCCGCAAGTCGTCTTCGACGACAACGGCTGCGCTGTATTCCGAAGGGTTCATTGCGCACAGCTGCGGAAAAAGATCCGCTGATCAAATGCCCAGGGCTTCGCGCTTGGCTTCGATGCAGGCGATCATCTTGTCGCCCAGGGACTCGATGTCGGTATCCACGACGAACTTGGCCTCGACCCACTCCTTGATGCCGGTCTCGCCCTGGAGCAGCTCGGTGACCTCGGTAGAACCCTTGGAGTAGGGATCCACGCCCAGGAAGGTCTCGATACCGGTAGCCACAACGTAGTTACCGATGGAAACAGCCTTCTCGGACATCCATTCGGGAGCGCAGCCAACAACAGGAACCTGAGAAATGTTAATGCCCCAGTCCTTAGCAATGTCGGAGGCCAGAACCATCATACGGGAGATATCCACACAGGAGCTCATGTGCAGAACGGGAGGAATGCCGGTGAGCTCGCAAACACGCTTCAGACCTGCACCGCAGTATTCCTTAGCCTGTACGGGATCCATCAGACCTGCCTTTGCGGCAGCCTGAGCGGAACATCCGGTGGTGATGACGATGATGTCGTTCTCCAGCATCTTCTTCATCAGCTCGATGTGCGCGGTGTCGGGGCGGACCTTGGGGTTGTTACAGCCAACCATAGCCACAGCGCCGCGGATAACGCCGGAATGGACACACTCAACCAGAGGCTTGGTGGTACCCATCTCGTCCAGCTGGGAGTTGGCAACGCCGTCCAGAACTTTCTTGATAGCCTCTACAGAGTAACCCACACGGGCCTTCTGCTTCTGGCTGGGAATGTTGACCAGCTCGGGAGTACGGTTCTTAAAGTTCTCGATTGCCATCTTCACGATTGCCTTTGCATTTTCACCGGCGGTCTCAGCGGAGAACTGAATGAACTCGGAGTCAGGCATACGGGCAATGGGAGAGGTGGTGATGAACTTGGTGTGGAAGCACTTAGACAGGGGGCCCAGAGCAGGGAAGATACACTGCACGTCCACCACGATGGCTTCACAAGCGCCGGTGAGAACAACGTTTTCCTGATTCAGGAAGTTACCGGCCATAGGAATACCGTGACGCATAGCAACTTCGTTAGAAGTACAGCAAACACCGGAAATGGTGATGCCCTTAGCGCCTACGGACTTCGCCAGCGCGATCATCTCAGGATCGTTGGCGTAATGTACAATCATTTCGGAGAGGCTGGGGTCATGGCCGTGTACAACGATGTTGACGTTGTCCTTTTCCATAACACCGATGTTGGCCTCGGTATCGATGGGCCGGGGAGTGCCGAACATAACGTCGTAGAACTCGGTGCGCATCATGGAGCCGCCCCAGCCGTCGGACAGACCGGCGCGGAGAGCCTGACGGATCAGAGCCTCAGCCAGGGAAGAGTTACCCATGTGGGTCATGTGCATAGCGGTGGCGATTTCGCGGTCGATAGCGCGGGGCATGATCTCAGCCTTGCGCCACAGATCCTTGGTATGCTCGGGAGCACGCTGGGCGAATTTCTGCTCGCCGAAGGGGAAGCCGTACTCCAGCAGACCGATCTCAGCCATTTCGTGAGCCAGATCGTAGATGTCCTTACCCTCGGTCTCAACGCCCCACTCCTTAGCGATGGTGATCAGCTTAGCGGGATCCTTGACCTGGTAGTTGCCGCCCTCGCGGGTCTGGTGCAGGGTGTGCATGATTTCACGGCCGTGGTCAGAGTGTGCAGCAGTACCGCCGACGGTGAAACGCAGGTAGTTACGGGCGACGATGCCGTGGACGTCACAGCCGCAGATGCCCCGGGGTGCCTTCTTGGTGATCCGGCAGGGACCCATGGAGCAGATACGGCAGCAGGTGCCGCCTTCGCCAAAGCCGCAGTGAGGAGTCTGGTTCTTGACACGCTGCTGCCAGGTGTCAGCGCCGACCTTCTGTGCCGTTTCCAGCAGAGAATTGGTAGCGGCCTCCATCTCCTCGATGGTTGTAGTGAATGCCCAATCCTTCAATGTGATTTCCTCCTAATCAATGATTGTTCAGAATAATACGATATGTACTCTATGGTAAGCATAGTGTATCGATAATATTGTACTAATATATGACAAGATTGTCAATTGTAGATTTGACCACAAAACCGCTTTTTTTCCTTATCCCCCACAGGGGGATTTTGTTCAATACTATATGTTGTGGTGCTTGGGAATATCATACACAAGATTCGCCTCCCGGGACTGGTGCGACAAATTGCAGTTTGCAGTCCGATACGCAACGCACCAACTGCCCGGTGGGGGCATGCCCCCACCGGGCAGTTGGAATATTGAGCGGTCAAACACGGCGCCAAATGCGAGATTCCAGCAAGAACAAAACGCTCAGTCCCGTAGGTGCCCGGGCGGGTCAGTGACCCGCCCCTGCAACGGATTGTGCATTATTATTCAACACACAAAAAGAGGGGCTTGCGCCCCTCCTTTGTTATGATTCAGCCGTCGTAGCCGCCATTATCGGCATGGACTTCATAGGGAACCAATCCCCGGTCTTCCAACCATTTCAAAGTGTTTTCCGAATCGGCATATACATGGAAGCTGCCGCTCTTGGCATTCCACCCGGAGAATTCCACCCAGAAGGACCGGGTTTCGATCTCATCGCCGTAGCTGTCCACTCCCTCGAAGTGGCCTTCGTGGAAGCTGGAATGCTGGGTCATGGTCCGGTCTTCGCAGTCCGCCTTGATGGCCTCCAGCAGCGATTCAACAGACCGCATGCCGCAGTATTCCAGAGGAACCTGAGTGCCTTCGATATGAATGTAAGTAAGGGCATCCGCTGCAATGTCCCCGGTGGTGACCATCTCCCCAAAGTAGCCGGCGGCGCTGACCACCTCCCAGCGGCTCAGGTACTCGTTAACGATGTCCGCCTCTTCCCCATCGCCCCATACGATATACTTGCGGCTGATGACCTTGCCGCTGTTCATCACATAGTCAATGTAGATCACGGAGGTGTAGCGGCAAGTAACTTCTCCCCGGGGGCCGGGTACTTTCAGAGTTTCCACATCCAGAGGGACGCCATCCATATAGTAATAGGTTCCGCTCTCTTCCAGACGGTCTTCCAGGGCCAATTCCTGGAGCCGGAGGGCCGCCTCGATGTCGCTTTTCTCCGTCAGTTCTTCGGAAGTTCCCCGATACATGCTGTAGCCGAAGGTAGCGGACTTCACTTCCTCTGCCTTTGGCATCCAGGTTTCAATACCGAAGACATCGTAGAAGGTCATGGCAAGGCTTGCTGCCAGCACCGCGGCCAGAGCCGCCAGTCCCAGGAAGTTCTTGACCCGGAACACCCGGACAGTCCGCTCCAGGAGCATCCGTCCCGCGAACCAGCCCACCAGCAGGCCGCTGCCCAGGAACAGGTACTGCCAGTTCTCCCGGAACCGGGAGCCGATGAACACATCGATGAAAATGGAGAAAAATGCTGCGGCGCAGAGGGAAATGGCGATCTGGAACACAGGCTCCAGGGCCTTGGAGGCCATGGTACCCCCGGCGCACTCCAGCTTCCGGCCCTTATACATCCAATTTCCCAGCACCAGGAAGACTGCGCCCACTGCAGCCCAGGTGGCCAAAGTGGTCCAGCCATCCGTCAGCAGATGGTAGTGGGCAATGATCTTTTCCGTATGGTTTCCGGCCTGCCGCAGCAGCTCATTATAGTTATCCAGCTCCAGGCAGGCCGCCTCGATCAGATTGGCAATGGGGGTCAGATTCTGCAGCAAGGTGGTGGGGGTGACGATGCCGTAGAGCATGGGGGTGTAGATGGAATCGATGAGGAAATACGCAACATACGCACCGCCGTTCAAAATGGCATAGGTAGCGATCATGCCGAACCGGTTGCCCACACACAGGGCGCTGAATACTGCGATTCCGAAGAAGCACAAATACGTCAGATTCATTCCCAGGAAGGTCCACAGGGCGATCTGCCAGCCGTTTACCACGCAGCCATTCAGCAGCAGCGGAATGGACAGGCCGCAAAAAACAGCCGTGGGCAGCGCAGAAAACACAAGACCCGTAATGAGGTTGGTGCCGTACCAGCAGCTGCGCTTCATGGGCATGGCGTGCAGCGCATAGCACATGCGGCTGTTGTACAGGTCACCAAAGAGCAGCATGGCCACCGCCGGAGCATAAAGCAGGTTGATCAGGCTGCTGTACTGGATCATTTCGCCCATCCGGTTGCCGAACCAGAAATCCATGCCGTCTTCCATGTACATCAGAACCATGGCCAGCAGCAGTGCCAGGGTATACAGCAGCCACAGGGGCGCGAACCGGGTCATATGTTTCCGGAAAAGGGACGGATTAAAGAAGGATGTCTTTGACTGCATAGTTCACACCTCCCAGTTCGTAAATAAAGATCTCCTCCAGAGAAAGAGGAAGCACATCGAAATAAGCGGGCTTTGCCGCCGCGGCCTTGGCGCTGACATCCACGGCACTTCCCCGGACGATCAAAGTCCGCAGCCGTCCCGAGGGGGATTCGTGGAGGACTTCCAGCCCTTGGGGGGTGTCGCCTACGATCTGCAGCTTCACGGTATTGCCCTGCATTTCCGCCAGGCTCCGCTCTAAGAGCATCTTGCCATGGTCCATGATGCCCACATGGTCGCAGACATCCTCCAGTTCCCGCAGGTTGTGGGAGGAAATCAGCACCGTGGTGCCCCGCTCCGCCACATCGGAAAGAATCAGGCTCATGACCTGCCGCCGCATGACGGGGTCCAGGCCGTCCACCGGCTCGTCCAGGATCAGCACATCGGGCCGGGTGCTTACTGTCAAGTGGAAGGCCGCCTGCTTCTGCATACCCTTACTGAATCGGCGGATGGGGGTCTTTTTCGGCAGCTGGAACACATCGTACAGCCGGTCGAACAATTCCTCGTCGAATTTGGGGTAGATGCCCTTGTAGAATCTGCGCATCTCCTCCAGAGTGGCCGAGGGGAAATAGAAGATGTCATCGGGAATGTAGCCGATGGTGGCTTTCACCACGGGGTTTTCGTAAATGGGCAGGCCCTCCAGGGTGATTTCTCCGCTGTCCGGGCGGTAGACACCGGTTAAGTGCCGGATGGCGGTGCTTTTACCGGCACCGTTGGGGCCAACCAGGCCATAGACCGCCCCCTGGGGAATGGTCATGGTCAAGTTATCCAGGGCTTTGAAATTACCAAAGGTCTTGGTGACGTTTTTCATTTCAAGCATTTGTGTTTCCTCCCTTCTTCAATCGGGCAATGAGGGCGTCCCGGCTGATGCCGAAGGCCACCAGGCCCTCCGCCGCCGCGTCAAAGGCCGCCAATAGTTTCTTTTTCTCTTCCTCCGCCAGCCGTTCGTCGCTGCAGACGAAGCAGCCCTTTCCGGGGACGGTGACGATCCAGCCGTCCATTTCCAGCTGCCGGTAGGACCGCTGGATGGTATTGGGATTGATGGCCAGGCTGGCCGCCAATTCCCGGACGCTGGGCAGCTTGTCCCCGGAAACCAGCACTCCGGCGGAAATCTGCTCTTTCAGTCCATCGATGATCTGGACGTAAATGGGCCGGGCATCCCGGTAATCCAGATGAACCATAACATTCCTCCTTAACTGTATTAACTGTCCTAGTACAGTTAGTATAACAGTCCATGTAGTTTCTGTCAATGGGGGCAATATTTAAGATTTTATTAGGAAGCTAAATTATAATTTATACGCACTAATTAAAATGCATGTCATCGCGAACCATCCCGCAGGATGGTGTGGCGATCCCCTATGGTTTCCGGGAGTGTTTGGGGGATTGCCACGCCAGTGTGCGCACTGGCTCGCAATGACACACTTCTTTTTTGCTGCTCAGCTAAACTACAATTTAGCTTAGCAGTTATGGTCGAGCGCAATCATGATGCGTGCGTCTCCCGCCTGGGTTCGTAACGAATTGTCAGCGGCGACTCGCCGCCCTGCAAAAATCCCCCGGACAGGTGTCCGGGGGATGGTGCTTCTATATCAGTCCAGCTTTTCGCCTACGTCCCGGTAGGGAGATTCCATGGGAGATTCGGTCTGGGCTTCGGTCTGGTACCGGCCCACAACCTTGGCTGCCAGGTCAACAGGCAGCAGCGTACCGGCACCGGCCACACAGCCGCCGGGACAGGCCATGCCCTCCAGCAGATAGCCTTTATACTTTCCGGCCTTGGCCAGGGTCATCAGCTTCCGGCAATCCCGGAGGCCCTCCGCCCGGGCGGTCTTGATTTCCAAATCCGGATGCTCCTGGTGAGCCAGGTCCGCAACGGCCTTGGCAACACCGCCGGCCACCGCGAAGCCGCGTCCGGCAGCGGTACCTTCGTTCAGCACGTCGCTGTCCTCCAGAGTGGCAAAGTCAATTTCCTTGGCCTCGAACATACCCATCAGTTCCTCGAAGGTCAGCACGAAGTCCACATCGGAACGGATGTCCTCCCGGATGGCCTCCAGCTTCTTTGCGGCGCAGGGGCCAACGAAGACCACCTTGCAGCCGGGATATTCCTTCTTCATCAGCCGGGCAGTGAAGACCATGGGGGTGAGGGTCATGGAAATCTTGCTCATTTCGCCGGGGAAGAGCTTTTCAATCATGGAGTGCCAGGCGGGGCAGCAGGAGGTCGCCATGTAATCCTGCTCCGCAGGCACCTTTTCCAGGAAGTCCTTGGCTTCCTCGATGGTGCACATATCCGCACCCACGGCCACTTCCACAACCCGGGCGAAGCCCAGCTTCTTCATGGCGGTGACGAACTTACCGGGGGTGGAATACTTGCCGAACTGGCCGATGAAGGCGGGCGCCACGATAGCGATGACCTTGTCCCCCTTCAGAATGGACTGGATCACCTGGAAAATCTGGCCCTTGTCCACAATGGCGCCGAAGGGGCAGGAAACCAGGCACTGGCCGCAGGCCACGCACTTATCCTGGTTGATGACCGCCCGGCCATGCTCGTCGGAGCCAATGGCGTCCATACCGCAGGAGGCGGCACAGGGCCGCTCCAGATGGACGATGGCATTGTAGGGACAGGCCTTGGCGCACTTGCCGCAGCGGATGCACTTTTCCAGATCGATGTAGGAACGGTTGTTCCGAATGGAGATGGCGCGTCTGGGGCAGAGCTTCTCGCAGGACCGGGCCAGGCAGTTCTGGCAGTAGTTGCTGACCTTGTACTGATTGGTGGGGCAGGCATGACAGGCGTAGGGGATGATATTGACCAGGGGCGGCTCGTAGTACGCCTGGGCACCGGCAGCGGCGTCCATACCCTCGGTCATCAAGCTCCGGGTCTGAATGGGGCGGATGCCCAGACCCATAGCCAGACGCACCCGCTCACCGGCAATGGCACGCTCCAGAAAAATGGATTCCCGGTGCAGGGGCTGGTCACCGGGGACGATCACATAGGGAAGGTCCTCGGCGTGGCTGTAATCGCCGCCGGCGTAGGCCATCCGGGCCACTTCGGTGAAAACCTTTTTGCGGATGTCCGTGATCAAAGAAGGGATGCCTCTCATATTATAAATCCTCCGTGAAGAATGGTTATTTCCCATCTATCTTAGCACACTTTCGCCCCTATTTCCACCTTAAAAACCAGAAAGATTCTCCCAATTCCGGCGTATATGCCCGTCCTCCATCGCATAGGCTGTACCACTTATGTTTGGAGGGATGGGTATGAAGGCAATCGCAATGGGTTTGGTGCTGGTATTGCTGCTGAGTCTGCTTCCGGTTGGTGCCGGGGCTGCGCAGCCGGAGGTGGCAGGAAAAAGCGCCCTGTTGATGGACGTAGCCACGGGAACGGTGCTGATGGACCAGAATTCCCATGAGCGTCTGGCTCCCGCCAGCGTCACCAAAATCATGACCATGCTGCTGATCATGGAGGCCATTGATGCAGGCCAAATCACCCTGGAGGATACGGTCACCGCCTCGGAAGCAGCCGCTGCCAAAGGGGGCAGCCAGGTTTATCTGAAAGTGGGAGAAACCATGTCCGTATCCGATATGCTCAAATCCATCGCCGTCAGTTCCGCCAACGACTGCGCCTGCGCCATGGCAGAGCATATCGCCGGGTCGGAAGCCGCTTTCGTGGACAGGATGAACAGCCGGGCCAAGGAATTGGGCATGAACGACCCCAATTTTGTCAACTGTACCGGGCTGGACGACGGGCCGGAAGCGGAAAGCCACAAAACCTCCGCCCATGACATCGCCCTCATGTCCCGACAGCTGTTAAAATACCACCCGGAAATCAAGAACTTCACCACCATCTGGATGGATACCATCCGGGACGGTGCCTTCGGCCTTTCCAACACCAACAAGCTGATCCGGTTCTATCCCGGAGCCACGGGGCTGAAAACCGGCTTCACCTCCGGGGCAGGTTACTGCCTGTCCGCCACGGCGGAGCGGGAGGGATTGGAGCTGATTGCGGTGGTCATGGGGGCCGCCACCAGCCAGGAGCGGAACGCCGCCTGCAAGCAGCTGCTGGATTACGGCTTTGCGGGCTACGCGCTGATTGCTCCCGATCTGACCGACGCGGACACCATGGTACCGGTGAAGCTGGGCAAAGCCTCTGCCGTTGCCGCCCGGCTTGGCTCAGACCCCCAGATGCTCATCGAAAAAGCCCGGCGCAGCAGCGTCACGACGGAAATCCAACTGGAAGAATCCGTCACCGCCCC
Organism: Faecousia sp.; assembly: GCA_045533345.1. Taxonomy (GTDB): domain Bacteria; phylum Bacillota; class Clostridia; order Oscillospirales; family Oscillospiraceae; genus Faecousia. Next base: position 9,041 of record JAZSHO010000036.1, read on the forward strand.
GGTGGAAGCGGGTCAGCGGCTGGGTACCATGACCATCAAATCCGGGGAGCAAATTCTTTCCGAAATCCCCCTGGTTTCCGGGGAGGCAGTGGAAAGGCTGACCTGGGGGGACCTGTTTGTGAAAGTCCTCCGCCGGGTCGCCATGGCAAAATAGCAGAAAGGCCACGCACCCATGTGCGTGGCCGATTTCGTGTTTATCGATGCAGGGCTTTTCTCAGCACCGGGACCATCAGCAGCGCCACTGCGCCGCCAATCAGCGCCGTGACCAGCTGGGGCCAGGAAAACAAAGCAGGCAGTGCCTTCAGCATAGGCTCTTTCATGGTACCGGATGCCAGAAGGCCGGGAGCCATCACGCCGCAAAGCAGCTTCACCACGATCAGATACAGTGCCGCAAACTTGCCCACAGCCGCCACCAGCCAGGCGGCAGCCTGCTTGCCGATGTTCTTACCGGACTTGTCTGCCAGCAGGCTCAGCAGCACCACATACACCGTGTTGCCCGCCATGATGGCAGGCACCGTCAGAATCTGGGGGGCAATGCCCAGCAAAAATGCCAGCACCGGAGAAATCAGCGCCACGGTGATGCCGCTTGCCAGCCCGCCCACCAATGCCGCCACTGCCAAAATGGCATTGACGCAGGAGCCGGTAACCAGCTGTCCCATGGGCTTGGTCAGGGCCTGCAGCGTCACCAGCAGGGCAAGCAGCAGGGCTGTTTCGGTGATCCAGCGAATCTTTTTGTTCATAACAGGGTCCTCTCTTTTCGAAATCTAGTACCATCATAGCCAACGGGGCCAAAAAATCAAGTGCCGATTTTTGGAAAGGGAAAAGATGGGGTCGAATTTCAAAAAAGCGATGATCCCCCCAAGGCACCTGCAGCGGGTGCAGGAAAACGTTCTGTTACTGTTCTTCCGGAAAGGTGTACTGAGCCTTATACCGGGCAAACCGCTCGGAGAAGGCAGCGGACTCGTGAAGTTCGCCGGCTTTCAATGCATTCAGGTATTCATGAGCTTCCAGCTTCCCCTCTGCAACCTGCAGCATTTCCACAGCCACATTGGAGCAATGGTCAGCCGTGCGCTCGCAGGCGGTCAGCAAGTCTTCCAGCACAAAGCCGTATTCCACGGTGCAAAGGCCATCACGCAGACGGCGCACATGGCGGGATTTGACCTCACGAACCAACGCGTCAACGACCTGCTCCTGGGGTTCGATTCTGGCGGCCTGCTCCCGGTCAAAGCTGCCGTAAGCAGCAACGGTGCGGTCTACGATATCCAGCACTGCCTGTTCCAGAACTGCCAGCTCACCCTTGGCCTGAGCGGAGAATTCGATATTCTTTTCCTCCATTTCCAGTGCAGCCTTGGCAACAGCCATGGCATGGTCAGCCATCCGCTCAATGTCAGAAATGGAGTAAAGCAGCGTGTTGAGGACACGGTTGTCGGAAACAGACAGGTTCATGCCGGACAGCTTCACCAGATAGGTATTCAGCGCATCCTCATAACGGTCGGTCTTATCTTCCAGTTCGATGACCTGTTCCAGCATACCGGATTCGAATTTCTTGGTCAGACCCATTGCCAGATGCATTGCCTTGGCAGCATCCTCTGCCATCTCGCCTGCGATTTCATGGGCGCGCTGCACAGCGACAGCAGGCGTTGCCAGCAGACGCTCGTCCAGCAGCTCCTCTTTCTGAGGCTTATGTTCTGCGGGAATAAACAGATAGGCCAGCTTCACAAGCAATCCATTCATGGGCATCAGAACCGCAGTCGCTACCAGATTAAATGCCGTGTGGATCAAGGAAATATCCCATGCCTGAACGGAAGTCTCCAGGAATTGCCACTCCACGAACATACCGATACCATAGAAAACCACAGCAAACATCACAGCGCCCACCACATTGAACAGCAGGTGAACCATAGCGGTTCTGCGTGCATTGCGGTTTGCGCCGATGGCACCCATAATAGCGGTGATACAGGTGCCAATGTTCTGGCCCAGAATAATGGGAATGGCACTGCCGTAGGTAACGGCACCGGTAACACACAATCCCTGCAGGATACCGACGGAGGCAGAAGAGGATTGGAGCACGGCTGTCAGGACCGCACCCACCAGAATGCCCAACAAGGGGTTGGAGAAGGATACCATCAGCTGGGCAAACCAAGGCTCTGTCTCCAAAAACTCCATGGAATCGCCCATAATATCCATACCTGTCATCAGCGCCAGGAATCCCAAAAGAATGGTGCTGACGCTCTTTTTCTTTTCACTTTTGCTGAACATG